>CALMNS010000306.1 GCA_937871635.1 uncultured Solirubrobacter sp. | reverse complement strand
AGTTGGCGGCCGCCGTCCGCACCGCGGCCTTCTTCGCGGCGCCGCTGGCCTCCTGCGACGCGAAGCCGAGGAGCCCCATCGAGCCCAGCGCCGCCGCGGTGCCCTTCACCAGGGTTCGGCGCGTGTGCGCCGACTCGTGCGAGTTCTGGCGATCGATCGTGTCGAACAGATGGTTATTGACCTCAGACATCCAGCATCCCCCTCAATCGGTGCGTACAAAGCGAACCCTCACCACCCACTGCGCGACCGCGTCGCACGTGGATCACCTTGGCCACCCCGCCGTAGTTGCGCGGCGCGGATTGGCGTGGACAAGGAACCGCGGCGCCGCAACCGTGCAACGGGGCCGTCGCCGATCGCGTCTGGCGAACGGCTCGCAGCTCGGGCCGCAATTGTCGAACGAGTCGCCTGGCGAACTCGGGCGGGCGATGCGCGTCGACCTGACCGAGCGCCACGGGGCGCGGGAGTCCTGAGACTCCCGCCTCAACCTACGGCTCGGAGAGCTTGCGCATCGCGCCGACGAGCACCTGGTCGCGCCACCCGTAGTAGGCGGCCTCCGAGATGCGGTGCTCCTTGCACAGCGCGATCACCGAACGGTCGTCACGAACCCCCTCGAGCACGATCCGCAGCTTGCCCGCGGCGTCGAGGGTCAGCTCGCCCTTGGTCGGATCCGGCGGCAGGACGGTGGGCTCATCGCGGACCAGGCGGCCGCCACGGAATGTCGCGGCCGCGATCACCATGCCGGCCGCGGCGAGGATCACGTCCTTGAGGACGTACTGGCCCTCGAGCGTCGGGGCGGCGAACGGCCCGTCGAACAGGCGGCCGGTCAGCAGCACGAGCGGCGACAGGATCCCGACGAACTGGACCGCCAGCAGCCAGATCGCCACCCGCATCCACTTGCCGAGGATCAGGCAGATCCCGATGAACGACTCGAGCGTCGCGACCCCCACGATCGCCACCCGGTCAGGCACGAGCCCGAAGCTGAGCATGCCGGTCGTCTCCTGGACCAAGTCCTCCGCCGGACTGACACCGGGGAAGAACTTCAGCACCCCGAAGCCGAGGAACACCGCGCCGACCACGACCCGCAGCGCGGTGAGGCTGTGACCGACGAGCTGGCGGTGGATCGCGTTCTCTAGCCGGACGAAGCGATTCGCGATCAGGTGCATGAAGATCAATGACGCGACACCCGCAGCTTCGGATCAACCTTCGCGGCGGCCCTGCTCGAGGCGGAAGGCTCAGAGGGCCTCCGCGACCCCGTCCGTCCGCTCGAGGCGGAGGACCTCGAGCTGTCGTCGAGCTCGCCGAATCGGCTGCCGTCGTCGAGCGCGAGCGACGTCGTCGTGTCCGCAATCGGCGTCTGGCAGCACCATGGCGCAGGCGCTCAACCTGCGCGTTGTCGCCCAGGGCGTCGAGAACGAGCCTCAGCTCGAGCACCTGTGCGACTGCGGTGCTCCTTGGCCAAGGCAGTCTCTTCGCGCGACCCCTCTCCCCCGCCGATCTCACCGCACTGCCCACCAGCCAACCCGACGGCTTCGCCACCACACCAGCGACTTCACCCGGTCGTAACCAACGCTCACGTGCGTGTAAGGTAGACGTGGGCTCATCGAAGCGGCTCGCAGGCGCCCAGCTCGGGTCCACGCCGCTTCCATGCCCCGTTGCGCACCGCGTGGCAGCTCCGCTGCCACCCACCCACTTCGCTTACGACTGGATCGACTCGCACATGAACCTTTCTGCCGCCGCGCGCACTTCAGGCGGCTTCCAACTGCCGCCGACCAACGTGCTGCGCATCGAGCTGCTAGCCGGCTTGGTGGTTGCGCTCGCGTTGATCCCTGAGGCGATTTCGTTCTCGCTGATCGCCGGGGTGGATCCCAAGGTCGGGCTGTACGCCTCGTTTACGATCGCGGTGACGATCGCCATCGCCGGGGGGCGCCCGGCGATGATCTCCGCCGCGACCGGCGCGATGGCGCTGGTCGTCGTGAGCCTGGTCAAGGACCACGGCGTCGAGTACCTGCTCGCCGCCGGCGTCCTCGCCGGCGTCATCCAGGTCGTCCTGGGCGTGCTGCGCGTGCCGCGGCTGATGCGCTTCGTGCCGCGGTCGGTCATGACCGGGTTCATCAACGCACTCGCGATCCTCATCTTCCTCGCTCAGGTGCCGTATATCCGCGAGGGCGGCGGGGTGGGCCTGGCGCTGATCGCCGCCGGTCTGCTCGTGATCTACACGCTGCCGCGACTGGTGCCGTCCGTGCCGTCGCCGCTGGTGGCGATCGTCGTCCTGACCGTCGTTGTGGTCGTCGGCGGGATCGACATGCCCGACGTGGGCGACGAGGGCGCGCTCCCCAGCACGCTGCCGCTGCTCGGTCTGCCGTCGGTGCCGTTCTCGTTGGAGACGCTCGGGATCATTCTGCCGTACTCGCTCGCGCTTGCCGCGGTGGGACTGCTGGAGTCGTTGATGACCGCGCGCCTGGTCGACGACATCACTGAGACCGGTTCGGACAAGGACCGCGAAGCACGCGGTCAGGGCATCGCCAACGTGGTGACCGGGTTCTTTGGCGGCATGCCCGGGTGCGCGATGATCGGCCAGACGATGATCAACGTCCGCGTCAGCGGCGCCCGCACCCGCATCTCGACCTTCGCGTCGGGCGCGTTCCTGCTCCTGTTGGTCGTCGTACTCGGCGACCTGGTCGCCGTGATCCCGATGGCCGCGCTGGTGGCCGTGATGATTCTCGTGGCGGTCTCGACGTTCGACTGGCACTCGATCGCTCCGAAGACGCTTAGGCGGATGCCCACCTCCGAGACGGTCGTGATGGGCGTGACCGTCGTGGGCACCGTCGCCACGCACAACCTGGCGATCGGCGTTGGCGCCGGCGTGCTGACCGCGATGGCCGCGTTCGCCCGCAAGGTCGCGCACCTCGTCGACGTCGAGCGCGTCGTGGATCCCGACGGGACCGCTGTGTTCTACTCAGTCAAGGGCGAGCTCTTCTTCGCCTCCGACCAAGAACTCGTCGACTCCTTTGACTATCCCAACGACCCCGAACGCGTGCTGATCGACTTCTCCCACGCCCACGTCTGGGACGCCTCGGCCGTCGCCGCCCTCGACGCCGTCGAGCAGCACTACTCGCGCCATGGGGCGACGGTCGAGATCACCGGCCTCAACCAGCCGAGCGCCGAGCTGCACGGGACGCTCTCCGGCCAGATGGTGGCCGCGCACTGATGCCCGCCCAGACCGTGTCGGCGACGCTGCACATCGGCGAGGTCGCTGAACGTGTCGGCTTGTCGCTGCGCACCGTGCGTTACTACGAGGAGCAGGGACTGTTCGAGCCGGCCGGGCGTACCGACGGCGGGTTCCGGCTTTACACCCAGCGCGAAGTCGACCGTCTGCTCCTCATCAAACAGATGAAGCCGCTGGGCTTCAGCGGGCAGCAGATGCGCGAGCTCCTAAGCGCACACGACACCGTCGGCAGCGAAGACGCCGCGGCGCGTCGCGCTGCCGAGGCCCGGGTCGCCGAGTTCGCGCAGCAAGCGGTTGGGCGTTGCGAGGAACTGCGTGACGAGCTGTCACGCGCCGAGGAGTTCGCCCACCAGCTCTCCACCCACTCCTCCGCGGGCCGTCAATGAGCGCCGAACCGCTCGTGACGATCTCAGCGTCCTACGGCACCGGAGGCAGCCGGGTCGGGCCGCTGCTCGCCGAGCACCTCGATGTGCCCTTCGCCGAACGCGTGATTCGCCGGCGCGTCGCCGACCGCGTCGTCGGTCCGCCCGCCGACGCCAGCCGCGACCAGCAGCCCCTCGGCGATCGTGTCCGCCCAGTAGGCGCCCGTGACGATCACGTCGTTGCGCAGATCCCCCTTCACAGGGCGCCGACCAGGGCGGCGAGCTCGACGAGCCGGTTCGCGTAGCCCCACTCGTTGTCGTACCAGGCGAGCACCTTGACCTGGGTGCCGTCGGTGACTAGCGTCGAGGGGCCGTCGATGATCGCCGAGCGCAGGTCGTCCTTGAAGTCGATCGAGACGAGCGGGCGGTCCTCGAAGCCGAGGATCCCGGCCAGCGGACCATCAGCCGCCGCCGCCCGCAGCAGTCCGTTGACCTCCTCGACCGACGTCGAACGGCGCACCTCGAGCACGGCATCGGTGAGCGAGGCGTTGAGCAGCGGCACCCGGACCGCGAGGCCGTCGAGGCGGCCCTCGAGCTCGGGGAAGATGAGCCCGATCGCCGTCGCCGAGCCGGTGGTGGTCGGGATGAGCGACAGCCCGGCGGCGCGCGCGCGGCGCAGGTCCTTGTGCGGCGCGTCGACGAGGGTCTGGGTGTTGGTGAGGTCATGCAGCGTGGTGATCGAGCCGCGCAGGATCCCCAGACCTTCATGCAGGACCTTGACGAGCGGGGCGAGGCAGTTCGTTGTGCACGAGGCGGCGGTAACCACGCGGTGGCGCGCAGGGTCGTAGCGATCGTGGTTCACGCCGAGGACGACGTTGAGCGCGGCCGGGTCCTTGACCGGTGCGGCGACGGCGACCCGGGCCACGCCACGCTCGAAGTAGGGCTCGAGCTTCGCCATGGTCCGGAACGCTCCGGTGCACTCGAGGATCACGTCGACGCCGGAGTCGCCCCACGCGACGTCGCCGGGGGCAGAGCACTCCGTGAACGGGATGCGAGATCCGGCGACCATCAGCGAATCGGCGAGTGCGCTCACCTCGTCTTCGCGCCAGCGGCCGTGGACCGAGTCGAAGGCGAGGAGGTGCGCGGCCGTTGCCGCGCCGCCCTGGAGTTCGTTGACGTGGACGACCTCGAGTTCGAGCTCGGGCCGGTCGATCGCGGCGCGCAGCGCGAGCCGCCCGATCCGGCCGAACCCGTTGATCCCCACCCGGACGGCCATGGCGCTTAGGCGCCCGAGGGGGTCTCGACGGGCCGGACGGCGGCGACGGGGTGCCCGTCGACCTCCCGGTCGCCGAACCAGCGTCGGCCGAGCCAGAGCGCGACGTAGACGAGCCCGACGAGGACCGGCACCTCGATCAGCGGACCGACGACGCCGGCGAGGGCTTGGCCGGAGGTGGCGCCGAACACCCCGATCGCGACGGCGATGGCCAGCTCGAAGTTGTTCGACGCGGCGGTGAACGCAAGAGTCGAGGTGCGGGCGTAGCCGAGGTTCATCGCCCGTCCGACCGCGAAGGACACGAGGAACATGGCGAGGAAGTAGACGAGCAGCGGCAGCGCGATTCGGGCGACGTCGAGCGGCTGGGCGGTGATCGCGTCTCCTTGCAACGCGAAGAGCAGCACGATGGTGAACAGCAGCCCGTAGAGCGCGATCGGCGCGATCCGCGGCAGGAACACCTCCGTGTACCACTGGACGCCGCGGCGGCGGATGCCCTGCTGCCGGGTGAGGTAGCCGGCTACCAGCGGGATGCCGAGGAAGATCAGGACGGTGCGCGCGACTTCCCAGAGGGAGACCTCGAAGCCCTGGGTGTCGAGTCCGAGCCAGCCCGGCAGGAGGTTGAGGTAGAAGGCGCCCAGCAGCGAGTACGCGACGATCTGAAAGAGCGAGTTGACCGCCACGAGCAGGGCGGTCGCCTCGTTGTCGGCCCGGGCGAGGTCGCTCCAGATCAGCACCATCGCGATGCACCGCGCGAGCCCGACGATGATCAGCCCGGTGCGGTACTCGGGCTGATCGGCGAGAAACAGCCACGCGAGCGCGAACATCAGCAGCGGCCCGACGATCCAGTTGAGGACGAGCGAGGCGACCATCAACCCTCGGCGGCCGGCGACCCGACCGAGCTCCTCGTAGCGGACCTTGGCCAGAACGGGATACATCATCAACAGCAACCCAAGCGCGATCGGCAGCGACACGGTCCCGACCCTGAGCGCGTCGAGCGCGTCGTCGAGCCCGGGGATCAGCGCAGCGAGCGCCAGGCCGGCGAGCATCGCCACCCCGATCCACAGCGGCAAAAACCGGTCGACCGTCGACAGCGCCGCGGCCGGCGGCGCGTGACGGGCGCTAGGCAAGCGCGCAGATGCCGGCCGTGAGGCACTCCCGCGCCTTGCGCTCGGCGAGGATGAGCGTGTAGGACCGCACCGAAGCGCCGGCGTACTCCGACAGCACGGCGTCGGCGCACGAGCGGATCTCCGCGTCTG
>CALMNS010000305.1 GCA_937871635.1 uncultured Solirubrobacter sp. | reverse complement strand
ATCACCTGGGGCTCGGCGCAGGCGGGCCCCGGTCCCGCCGAGCCCCCCGAGACCGCCGCGGTCTTCCGGATGGGCGACGACGTCATCCACGCCGCCTTCGGCGACGGCGTGGTGACGGGCGTCGAGGCGGGCGGCGTGGTCACCGTGCGCTTCGCGAGCGACGGCTCGGAGCGCAAGCTGATGGCCGACTACGCGCCGATCCGCAAGCGCTGACCGGCGGGTAGGTTCTCCGTCCCCATGGCTGCCGCGCTCATCGACGGGAAGGCGATCGCCGCCCAGGTGCGGGCCGAGGTCGCCGCCGGCGTGGCCGAGTGGGTCGCCGCCGGACATCGCCCCCCGGGGCTCGCCACCGTCCTGGTCGGGGAGGACGCGGCGAGCGCCGTCTACGTCGGCACCAAGCAGCGCACGAGCGCGGAGGTGGGGATCCGCGGCTTCGACCACCGGCTCGCGGCGGACACGCCCGAGGCGGAGGTGCGGGCCCTGATCGAGCGGCTCAACGCGGACCCCGAGGTCGCCGGGATCCTGCTCCAGCTCCCGACGCCGCCCCACATCGACGGCTCGGCCCTGAGCGGCGAGATCTCGCCGGAGAAGGACGTCGACGGGTTGACCGCGGTGTCCGCCGGGCGGCTGGTCAAGGGCGCGCCGGGCCTGCGGCCGTGCACCCCGGCCGGCGTGATGGAGCTGCTGCGCCGCCATGACGTGGTGCTCGAGGGCGCCGAGGCGGTCGTGCTCGGGCGCTCGGAGCTCGTCGGCAAGCCGGTGGCGTCGCTGCTGCTGGCCGCGAACGCCACGGTGACCACCTGCCACTCGCGCACGCGCGATCTCCCGGAGGTCTGCCGGCGCGCCGACGTGCTCGTCGCCGCCGTCGGCCGGGCCCGGATGGTCCGGGCCGACTGGGTCAAGCCCGGGGCGACGGTCATCGACGTGGGGACGAACCGGACGGAGGCCGGCCTCGCCGGCGACGTCGACTTCGACGCGGTCCGCGAGGTCGCCGGCCTGATCACCCCGGTCCCGGGGGGCGTCGGGCCGATGACCGTGGCGATGCTGCTGCGCAACACGCTGACCGCCGCCTCGCTCGCTGCGAGCTGACCCGGGTCGATGGACTAGGGTCCCGGCCATGGAGCCGGGGCGGCTGCGCAGGGGGGAATGGCTCGTGCTGGCCGCGTCGGTGGCCCTGCTCGTCGTGACCTTCCTGCCCTGGTACGGGGGCGACCTGCCGCCGGCGAACCCGCCGCTCGCGGACGTCACCGCGACGGCCTGGCAGGCCCACACCATCGTCGACGTCGTCCTCGCGCTGCTCGCGCTGCTGGGACTTGCCCTGGCCGGGCTCACCGCCGTCCGGCGGGCCCCGGCGGCGCCCGTCGGGGCCGCCGTGGTGACCACCGCGACGGCCCTCCTCCTGCTCCCGGTGCTCGTCCTGCGCATCCTGTTCCCGCCCGGGCCGAACGAGCTCATCGAGCCGCGTCACGGGGCGATCCTCGGGCTGCTCTGCGTGGTGGGGATCGCCGCGGGCGCCTGGCTGACCATGGCCGACGAGCGCACGGACGCCGTCGAGCCGCCGTTCATCCCGGCCCAGCCGGCTCCTCCGGAGGTCGCCCCCGCCGGGTCGGTCGTCGCCGAGGGGCGCGAGCCCGCGGCCGACGACGAGCGCGACTAGCGACCGTCCTCCCGGCCGCGGCTGCCCGCGGGCCCCTCGGTAGCCTCTCGGGCCGCATGCTGACCCGCGACCAGGTCCTCCACGTCGCCCGACTCGCGCGGCTCGAGCTCTCCGAGCCCGAGGTCGATCGCATGGCCTCCGAGCTCTCCAAGGTGCTCGACCACGTGGAGACGATCGGTGAGCTCGGCTCCCTCGACGGGGTGCCGCCGACCTCGCACGTCGTCGACGTGGTCAACGCCCTGCGCGCGGACGAGCCGCGGCCCTCGCTCCCCCCCGAGGTCGCGCTCGCCGCGGCGCCGGACCAGGCCCAGGGCGGCTTCCGCG
>CALMNS010000304.1 GCA_937871635.1 uncultured Solirubrobacter sp. | reverse complement strand
GGGCAGGAGCGCGCCGGGGTCGTCGCGCCCGAGGCCCTCAGCGTCGGCGCGGTCGAGGACGGCGAAGCGCATCCGCGCGTCGAGCCACCGCTCCGGCTCGGCGGCGTAGGCCGGGTAGACCGTCAGCCGCGGCGCGAGGGCGAAGCCGCGCGCCTCGGTGACCGAGCGCAGCCGCTCGAGGGACGGCCACGGGCGCTCCGGGTTGACGAAGTCGCCGGTGACCGGCGAGACCCCGCCCCAGTCGTCGATCCCCGCGTCGAGCAGCACGCCGAAGTCGTCGGAGAGGTTCGGCGGCGCCTGGAGGCGGACCTCGGGCGGGAGGATGGTCCGGGCCAGCGCGATCGCGTCGAGGAACGCCTCGGGCGGGCAGGGCGGGTGGTCGCGCATCCCGGTCCCGGGCTTGGGCAGGAAGTTCTGGACGATCACCTCCTGCACGTGGCCGTGGCGCACGTGCGCCGCGGCGATCGCCTCGAGCGCCGCGATCCGGTCGGCGCGGTCCTCGCCGATCCCGACGAGGATCCCGGTGGTGAACGGGATGGCGAGCTCGCCGGCCCACTCGAGCGTCGCGAGCCGGCGCGCGGGCGCCTTGTCCGGGGCACCCCGGTGGGCGGCGAGGTCGGGCCGCAGCGACTCGAGCATCATCCCCTGGGAGGCGGTGACCCCGCGCAGGGCGGCGAGCTCCTCGCGCGAGATCGCCCCCGCGTTGGCGTGGGGCAGCAGACCCGTCTCCTCGACCACGAGCTCGCACATGGCGGTCAGGTACTCGATCGTCGAGCCGTACCCGTGCGCCGCGAGCCACTCGCGGGCCACCGCCCAGCGCGTCTCGGGCGCCTCGCCCAGGGTGAAGAGCGCCTCGTGGCAGCCGGCCCGCGCGCCCCGCAGCGCGACCTCGCGCACCTCGTCGGGGGTCATGTACGGCGCCTCGAGGCGCCGCGGGGGCTGAGCGAAGGTGCAGTACTGGCAGCCGTCGCGGCAGAGCTGCGTCAGCGGGATGAAGACCTTGGGCGAGTAGGTGACCCGCGTGCCGGTCGTGGCGTCCCTCCGCCGGCGGGCGCGCTCGAGGATCTCCGGGGCGGTGACCATGCCCCGAACGCTACCCGGCCGCGGTGCCCGGCCCTCCTCCCGAGTCCCGCCGGCGTCGCAGGTGCCCCATCAGCCAGCCACGCGCGAGCAGCAGCCCGGCGCCCGCCCCGGTGATCGAGGGCAGGATCTCCTCCAGCGGCACGCCGCCCACGTGCGCGATCACGAGCGCGCGCTCCTCGAGCCGCGCTGCGAGGCGGCGGCGTCCGACAGGGCCGCCTCGAAGACGGTCGGCTCGTCGTACTGGTCGTGGAGGTTCCACCACCCGTACGGCGGCGTCTGCGGGTAGCCGTCAGGCGAGTCCTCCCACGTTTCCTGGCGCCCGAGCGCGGTGATGTCGAGGTAGCTCCAGGTGCTGCCCATCGCCTCGTCGCCGCGGGCGTTGACGAGGTAGGTGCGAAAGACCCGGTCGCCCTCGCGCAAGAAGGCGTTGGTGCCGTGCCACTCGTCGACGTCGAAGTCCTTATCGAAGTCGTCGGTCAGGGTGTACCACGGGATGTCCCAGCCCATCCGCGCCTTCCAGCGCTCGATGTCGGCCTGCGGGGCGCGCGAGACGAACGCCAGGGTGGTGTCCCGGGCGTTGAGGTGGGCGAGGTGGGCGACCTGATCGGCGACCATCGAGCACCCGCGGCAGCCGTGCTCGGGCCAGCCGGCGACCCCGGGCTCGAAGAAGAAGCGATAGACGATCAGCTGGCGACGCCCCGCGAACAGGTCGAGCAGGCGCACCCGGCCGTCCGGGCCCTCGAACGCGTAGTCCTGCTCCACGGCCAGCCTCGGCATCCGGCGGCGCTCGGCGGCCAGCGCGTCGCGGGCGCGGGTCAGCGCCTTCTCCTTGACCAGCAGCTTCTCCCGGGCGGCGTCCCACTCCTGCGGCGACACGATCGGCGGCAGGTTCATCGCGGTGCTTCCTCCTTGACGTCGGTTTCGCCGCCGGATGGCGGCCTCGACAAGACGTCGTAGCCGGGAGGGCGAATTGGACAGGGTCCGGAGATCGGTCACCGCAGCGCCCCGAGGCGCCGCTCGAGCTCCGCGATCGCGGCCGGCTGGTCACCGGCCGGCTGGT
>CALMNS010000303.1 GCA_937871635.1 uncultured Solirubrobacter sp. | reverse complement strand
GCCGAGCTGGTGACGCAGCGGCGCGAACATCTGCTCGTCGGCGGCGGCCACCGCCGCGGCGAGCGCCTCGGGCACCGGCTGGCCGGCCTGCTCGAGCTCGACCTTCTGCTTGGCGGCCGCCAGGGCGGCGTGCGCCTTCTCCCCCGCCTCGCCCTCGAGCCCGGCGAGCATCGCCTCGAGCCCCGACTTGAGCTTCTCCCAGATGCGCGGCACGGCGAAGAACCACTGCGGGCGCACCGCGGGGAGGTAGGCGGCGATCTGGCGGGGGTCGTAGCAGGTGGTGACCGTCAGGCCGAAGACGATCGGGATGTAGTGGTGCGCGGCGCGCTCGGCGATGTGGGCGTTGGGCAGCCAGGAGATCACGCGGGCGCCCTCGGGGAACCGGATCAGCTCCCGGATCGAGTGCGTCGCGGCGACCACGTTCCGGTGCACGAGCTGGACGCCCTTGGGCGGCCCGGTGGTGCCGCTCGTGTAGATGAGGGTCAGGAGGTCCTCGGGCTCGACGGCCTGCCAGTGCGGATCGGCGTCGAAGTCGGGGTCCGAGCCCTCGACGTCCGCCCACGCCGTCGTCCCCTCCCCCCGCTCGCCCTCGAGGACGATCAGGTGCTCGAGCGCCGGAAGGTCAGCGCGCGCCGCGGAGAAGTTCGGCAGCAGCGCCTCCTCGACGAGGGCGACCCGCGCCTCGGCGTCGGAGACCACGTAGGCGATCTGCTCGGGCGAGCTCGTGGCGTAGATCGAGAACGGCGTCGCCCCGAGGGTCATCGCGGCCAGGTCGGCGATGTGGAACTCCGGGCGGTTGCCGAGCATCAGGGCGACGGTGTCGCCCCGCTTGACCCCGAGGGCGGCGAGGCCGCCGGCCAGCGCGTCGACGCGGTCGCGGAGCTCCGCCCAGGTCAGCGAGAGCTCGTCGTCCTTCGTGCGGACGGCGACCCGGTCGGGCGACCGCTCGACGGTCTCGCGGAAGGCATGCGCGATCGTGCGGGCGCCCCCCTCGTCGCGCAGGGGCACGGATTGCACCGCGGTGCTCGCCATCTGGTCGCTCCTCTCCTTCGGTTCGGACCCTCGCCCGAGGCGGAATCTACCGGACCCCGAAGCCCTCGCCCGTCAGTCGGCCGATGTCGTTCTGCAGCCCGATGAAGAAGAGGATCCCGACCAGCGCGATGCCCACCACGCTGGCGCGCTCCATGACCCGGAAGGAGATCGGCCGGCCGCGCAGCTTCTCGGCCACCGCCCAGAAGATGTGGCCGCCGTCGAGCGGCAGGAAGGGCAGGAGGTTGATCAGGCCGAGCGAGAGCGAGATGAGGGCCAGGACGAAGACGGCCCGCACCCAGTCGAGCTCGATCGACTGCCGCGTGACCTCGTAGGAGCCGACCACGCCGGAGAGCTGCTCGCGCTGCTCGGCGCGGTAGAGGTTGCCGATCACCTCGGCCGTTGAGGTCGTCACGAGCCACATCCGGTCGGCGCTCTCCTGCGCCGCCGCGCCGGCGGTCAGGGACGGCCGCTCCTCGCGCCCGAACATGATGCCCACCAGCGTCCGCTTGGCCTCGGCGGAGTAGACCGGGGTGAGCGGGAAGGTCCGCTGGCGCCCGTCGCGCTCGACGGTGACGCGCGCGGGGGTCGCCGCCCGGCACCCGTCCGTCGGCTCCCCGGCGCAGCCGTGCGAGGAGATGACCTGCGCGAGCCGCTGCACGTCGCCGCGCTCGCCGTCGACGGCGAGGATGCGGTCGCCGGGCTGGAGCACCGCCGCCGCGGGGGAGCGCGGCTCGGTCTGCTCGACCCGCGAGGTCGTCTCGTACTGGCTCGTGCTGGCGAACAGGACCCAGAGGATTAGGAACGCGAGGACGATGTTGACCAGCGGGCCGGCGGTGATGACCACGATCCGCTTCCAGACGGGCTGGCGGTAGTAGGCGCGGTGGGCGTGCTCCGGCGGGATCTCCTCCGCCGGGTTCATCCCGGAGATCTTCACGTAGCCGCCGAGCGGGATCGGCCCGATCCCGTACGTCGTCTCCCCGCGGGTGAACTTGGCCAAGAACGGGCCGAAGAACAGCGAGAACTTCTCCACCCGCATGCCGACCGCCTTGGCCGCGGCGAAGTGGCCGAGCTCGTGCAGGACGACCAGGGCGGCGAAGCCGACGAAGGCCAGGAGGAAGCTCACGCGACGACCGCCGTTCCGGGCCCACCGACCCGTGCGGAGTACCCGCGGGGCATCACGCCGCCAGCGCCCCGATCCGCTCCGCGGCGCGGTCGCGGGCGTCGGCGTCCGCCGCGTAGAGCGTCTCGAAGGAGTGCACCGGCGTGCCCCCGAGCTCCTCGAGCGTGTGCTCGATCACCTCGGGGATCCCGTTGAACGTCAACTGCCCGTTGAGGAACGAGTGGA
Source organism: uncultured Solirubrobacter sp. (assembly GCA_937871635.1). Classification (GTDB taxonomy): domain Bacteria; phylum Actinomycetota; class Thermoleophilia; order Solirubrobacterales; family Solirubrobacteraceae; genus JACCYI01. Next base: position 5,836 of record CALMNS010000303.1, on the reverse strand, counting down.
CGGCGACCTCGTTCGCGGCGTTGAGCACGGCCGGCGCGGTGCCGCCCTCCTTGGCCGCCTCCCGGGCGAGCCGGAGGCACGGGAAGGCCTGCTCGTCGGGCGCCTCGAACGTGAGCTGGGCGAGCTTGACGAGGTCGAGCGGCTCGAGCGGCAGGGTCGTCCGGTCGGGGTGGTGGAGCGCGTAGCCGATCGCCACCCGCATGTCGGGGTGGCCCAGGTGCGCGAGGGTCGAGCCGTCGCAGAGCTGCACGAGGGCGTGGACGATCGACTGGGGATGGACGACGACGTCGATCCGGTCGTACGGCGTCCCGAACAGGTGGTGGGCCTCGATGACCTCGAGCCCCTTGTTCATCAGCGTCGCCGAGTCGATCGTGATCTTCCCCCCCATCGCCCAGGTGGGGTGCTTGAGGGCCTCCGCGACGGTGACCCCCTCGAGCTCCGCGCGGGTGCGCCCGCGGAACGGCCCGCCGCTGGCGGTGACGACCAGGCGCTCGAGCGTCCCCGCCGGCTCCCCGGTGAGCAGGTGGTGCATCGCGGTGTGCTCGGAGTCGATCGGGATGAGCCGTGACCCGGTCGCCTCGGCCAGCGTGGTCACGAGCTCGCCGCCTACCACGAGCGACTCCTTATTGGCCAGCGCGAGGTCCATGCCCTCGCTCAGGGCGACGACGGTCGGCCCCAGCCCGGCGGAGCCGACGATGGCGTTGAGGACGAGGTCGGCGCCCGACTCGGCGATCAGCCGCACGAGGCCGTCGGCGCCGGGCAGCACCTCCCCGTCGGTCCACGCCTCGGCGGCGCGCGCCGCGGCGTCCTCGTCGGTCAGGGCGATCCGCTCCACGCCGTGGGCTCGGGCGAGCGCGACCAGCGCCTCGGCGCTGCGCCCGGCCGAGAGCCCGACGACCCGGAGCTCCCCCTCCGAGCGGGCGACGACGTCCAGCGCCTGGGTCCCGATCGACCCCGTCGCCCCGAGGATGAGCACGCGCTTCACGGAGGCTGAGGATAGGTGGCGGCCTGAGCGGCGGATAAGCGGGCGGCGAGGGCCAGCCGCTCGCGCGTCAGCTGGCGCCAGGTGACGCGCAGCGTCCGTTAGCCCGCCGCCAGGTGGACCGCGTCGCGACGGCGGTCGCGCTCGAAGGCCTGGCGCGTCCGGTGGAACTCCCACGAGTCGAACTCGACGATCAGGCGGTGCTGCGGCCAGAACGCGTCGACGACATGGCCCATGACCTTCACGTTGGTCAGCGGCGGGGCGATCTGCGCCTCGACCACGAGGGCGAGGAAGTGGCGCTCGGCCTCGGAGCGGGTGGGCGTCGGCGCCGCCTCACCGATCGCCTCGCGCAGGCGCTTCGTGCCGGCCATCGCCTCGCGCCGCACGAGGCGAGCGAGCTCCGCCTGCTCGGCGGCGCGGGCGAGGTGGCGGTCGTCCGTGCGGGCGAGGTCCTGCAGCGTCCTCAACGGCGCGGTGAGAGGAAGGCCGCTCCGGCGGGACCGCTCGTTGGCCGCAAGCGGTGCGTGATGCAGGCGGATCCCCGGACGCGGCCGGCGGTGACCGCGCGTGACGGTCACGTGGATCGCCTCCTCCTCGTCGATGCGCAGCAGGCCCCAGAGCATGGCGGCGGTGCGATGGCTGAGCCCCGCGCTCGGACCGCAGGCGAGCAGGGCGGCGCTCAGTCGCGAGTACCAGGTGAGCGCCAGGTGGCCCACCGCATAGACGCCGCGGTGCAGCCCGATCAGGCGACCGCGGCGGACCCGATGATCGATCCACTTCGGCGTGAGGTCGGCGTCGAGCAGCTGAGCCCGGGAGACGACGCCATGCTGATCTCCCGCGAGCCGAGCCACGACCGCGTCGGCGTCGTCGTCGTCGACAACGTGCAAACGGCCGCCGGCACGGCGATCCCTCGCACATCCGCCTCCTATGGAGGGGTCAACGTGCACGGCGCGGCCCCGCAGTCCGCGTTTCGCACGTTGGCCACGTCCTCACCCGCCCCACGATCCCACCGCCGCGCCCCACCACCGGCCCGTGCGACGAAGAAGTCACACCTCCGTCGCACTTCCTCCGTCAATGACGCAGTTCGGCGGCCGCTACATCACGAGCAGCCACGTCCAGTACCCCGCCGTGAGGGCGAAGAGCGCCGCGTCGAGCCGGTCGAGGGCGCCGCCGTGCGCCCCGAAGAGCGTCCCCGTGTCCTTCGTCCCCGCGTCGCGCTTGACCTGGGACTCGAAGAGGTCGCCCAGCGGCGCGGCCAGGGCGACCGCCACGCCGAGCAGCACGCCGCGCTGCCCGCCCATCCAGTCCGCCCCCAGGCCGTACCACCACACGGTGAAGACGGCCACGACGATCCCGATGGCGAGCCCCTCGACGGTTTTGTTCGGCGAGATCCCGGGGGCGAGCGGGCGCGTGCCGATCAGCCGCCCGCCCAGGTAGGCGGCCGTGTCGCCGATGAAGGTCCCCAGCAGCACGGCGAGGACGAGCCCACCGCCGTGGTCGAGGTCGCGCAGCAGGATCGCGAAGGCGATCCCGAGCCCGATCCAGGCCACGCCGAGCGCGGTGAGCGACATGGAGGCGGTCAGCGAGGGGCCGCGGCCGGCCGCCGGCAGGGTCGCGGCGAGCAGGAAGAGCAGCGGCAGGAAGGCGGCGAACGCGAGCAGGACCTGGCGCTCGCCGCCGAACGAGGCGGCGCACGCGAGCCCGATGAGGGCGAGGAAGGCCGCGAGGCGCACGGGCCGTACCCGGGCGTACATCCCGAAGAGCTCGTGGAGGCAGACCAGCCCGAGCACCAGGGCCCCCGCGGCGAAGACGAGCCCACCCTGGTAGACGATGAAGACCGCGAAGACGATCGCGGGCAGGGCCGAGAGGATCCGGGCGCCGAGCTCGGAGATCCCTACCGCCCTCCGAAGCGGCGCCGCCGGGCGGCGTACTGCTCGAGCGCCGCCTCGAGGTCGGCGCGCCCGAAGTCCGGCCACAGCACGTCGGTGAAGTGCAGCTCGGAGTAGGCGGACTGCCAGAGCAGGTAGTTCGAGAGTCGCTGCTCGCCGCTCGTCCGGATGATGAGGTCCGGATCGTGCATCTCGGGCGCGTACAGCCGCTGGCGGAACTCCTCCTCGGTCGTCCCCGTGAAGCCCCGGGCCGCGTCGACGATCTCCGCCCGGCCGCCGTAGTTGAAGGCCACGTAGAGGGTGATCCGGTCGTTGGCCGCCGTGGTCTGCTCCGCCCAGGCCATCTGCGCGAGGAGCTCCTCCCCGACCCCCTCGCGCCGCCCGACGAAGCGCATCCGCACGCCCTCGGAGTCGAGCTCGGGCGTCTCCCCCAGGATCCGCGAGGAGAACATAGCCATCAGCGCCGCCACCTCGTCCTCCGGCCGCGACCAGTTCTCCGTGGAGAACGAGTAGACGGTCAGCTCGGAGATGCCGAGGTCCACGGCGTCGCGCAGGCGGGCCTTGACCGTGTCGGCGCCGGCGCGATGGCCCTCGGCGACCGGGAGCCCTCGTTGCTGCGCCCAGCGACCGTTGCCGTCGGTGATGATCGCGACGTGGGAGGCGCCGGCGCCCCTCACACCTCGAGGATCTCTTCTTCTTTGCCCTTGAGGATCGCGTCGAGGGCCTTCACGGACTCGTCCGTCTGGCGCTGGAGCGCCTCCTCGGCGCGGTGCTCGTCGTCGGCGCCCGCGTCGCCGGCGTCGCGCAGCTCGCGGAGGTCGTTCATCGTGTCGCGCCGGATGTTGCGGATGGCGACCCGGCCCTCCTCGGCGATCCCGCGCACGATCCGGACGAGCTCGCGCCGGCGCTCCTCGTTGAGCTCGGGGATGGCCAGGCGGATGATCTGCCCGTCGTTGGAGGGCGTGAGCCCGACGTCGGACTGCACGATGGCCTTCTCGATGGCCTTCATCGAGCCCTTGTCGTAGGGCTGGATGGTGAGCATCCGCGACTCAGGAGCGTTGATCGTCGAGAGCTGGCGCAGCGGCGTAGAGACGCCGTAGTAGTCGACCATGATCCGGTCCAGGAGGGCCGGCGAGGCGCGGCCCGTGCGCACCGAGCCGAACTTCGCGCGCGTGGCCTCGACGGACTTGCCCATGCTCTCGCGGGCGTCGGCCAGGAGGTCGTCGATCAGGCTCGGGCTCACGCGAGCACCGTACCCGAGGACCGACGGTCCCGTGCGGAGGACCCACGGGGCCTGCTCATGTCTTCACCAGCGTCCCCACGCGCTCTCCGGACACTATGCGATCGATGTTCGAGTCGTCGTCCATGTTGAACACGTAGAGCGGCAGGTCGTTGTCCATGCAGAGCGACAGCGCGGTCGAGTCCATCACCTTGAGCCCACGCTGGAGGGCGTCCATGTGGGTGATCTCGGGCAGGAACTCCGCCGCGGGATCCTTGCGCGGGTCGCTCGTGTAGACCCCCTCCACCCCGTTCTTGGCCATCAGGATCGCCTCGGCGTGGACCTCGAGGGCCCGCAGCGCCGCGGCGGTGTCCGAGGTGAAGAACGGGTTGCCGGTGCCCGCCGCGAAGATGACGATGCGCCCCTTCTCCAGGTGGCGCATGGCCCGCCGGCGGATGTAGGGCTCGGCGACCTCGGAGACGGTGATGGCCGACTGCACCCGGGTGTTGACGTCGAGCTTCTCGAGCGCGTCCTGGAGCGTCAGGGCGTTGAGGACGATGGCGAGCATGCCCATGTAGTCGCCCGTGGCGCGGTCCATCCCGGCCGCCGCGCCCGCCAGCCCGCGGTAGATGTTGCCCGCGCCGAGCACGACCGCGACCTCGACGCCGCGGTCGTGCACGCGCTTGAGCTGCTGCGCGATGGCCGCCACCTTCTCGCCGTCGATCCCGTACTCCAGCGAGCCCATCAGGGCCTCGCCGGAGAGCTTGATCAGGATCCGGGAGAAGACCGCGGGCTCAGGCACCGACGGCGAACCGGGAGAAGCGCCGGATGACCACGTTCTCGCCCAGCTGCCCGGCCAGCTCGGCCCGGAGCTCCTCGATCGACTTGCCGTCGTGCTTGTCGCCGTTGACGTGCGGCTGGTTGAGCAGCACGATCTCCTCGAGCTTCTTGCGCCACTTGCCCTCGGCGATCCGCGGGCGGACGTTCTCCGGCTTGTCGGCGGCCTGCTGCTCGTAGACGCGCAGCTCGCCCTGCTTGACCTCGTCGGGGACGTCCGCCTCGGAGACGTACTGGGTGGTCGGGACCGCTGCGATGTGCAGCGCGATGTCGCGGGCGAAGGCGACGAAGTCGTCGTTGCGGGCCACGAAGTCCGTGTTGCAGTCGACCTCGACGAGGACGCCGACCTTGCCGGTGGCGTGGATGTAGGACTGCACGGTCCCCTCGGTGGCCTCGCGGCCGCCGACCTTGAGCGCCTTGTCGCCGAGGCGGACCCGGAGCAGCTCGGTGGCCTGCTCGACGTCGCCGCCCGTCTCGGTGAGCGCCTTCTTGCAGTCCATCATCCCGGCGCCGGTCTTGTCGCGCAGCTCCTTGACCTGCGCGGCGGAGATCGTGGGGGTGCTCACGTCGACTCCTCTTCCTTCTCGTCCTGGTCCGTGTTCCTGACGACGTCCTTGGCGGCGCCGGCGGCGTCCTTGGCCGCCTTGGCGACGCCCTTGAGCGGGCCGGGAAGCACGCCGGCGGCCGCGTCGGCGACCGTCTCGACGGCGCCCACGGCGCCCGCCGCGACGTCCTGCGTGGTGTCGACCGCGGTGTTCGCGACGTCCAGCGCCGTGTCGACCGCCGCGTTGGCGGCGTCCTGGGCGCGATCGACGACGCTCTCGGAGTCGTCCTCGCCCTGCCCGGCGTCGGCGCCGGCCTCGGCCGCCGCGTCATCGCCGGCGGCCTCGGCGGACGCCTCACCGGCAC
>CALMNS010000302.1 GCA_937871635.1 uncultured Solirubrobacter sp. | reverse complement strand
GCCGCCACCTGAGCGCGGAGGTCGCCGCGGCGCACGCCGGGCGTGCGGACGTTGGCGAGGATCAGGGCGAGGACGTCGGTCACCTCCTCGCCCCCGGCCACGATCCGCACGGGCGGGATGACGAGGCCCTCCTGGAGGATCTCGCGCGAGTCGGCGGGCATCGAGCCCGGGCTCATCCCGCCCACGTCGGAGTGGTGCGCGCGGGTCACCGCGAAGCCGAGCCGCTCGTCGCGGAGGGTGAGCGGCGAGACGAGCGTGATGTCCGGCAGGTGGGTGCCGCCCGAGTACGGGTCGTTGACCGCGAAGACGTCCCCGGGCGCCGGGTCGAGCGCCCGGACGGCGGCGACCGCCTCGGGCATCGCGCCGAGGTGGACGGGGATGTGGGCGGCCTGGGCGACCATCCGCCCCTCGGCGTCGAAAAGCGCCGCCGAGCAGTCGCGCCGCTCCTTGATGTTCGAGGAGTAGGCCCCGCGGACGAGCACGGCGCCCATCTCCTCGGCCACCGCGGTGAGCGCGCCCGTCATCACCGAGAGGGTCACGGGATCGAGCGTCACGCCCGCTCCAGGATCAGGGTGCCCGTCGCGTCGACGGACCCCGCCCAGCCCGGGCGGACGAGCAGCGTCGCCTCGGGGAAGTCGACGAGCGCCGGCCCGCGGACCTCCGACCCCCGGCCGAGCCGGGTGCGCGCGAGGACGGGCACGGTCACCCACTCCTCGCCCAACCGGACCTCGCGCGACGGCGGGGCGGGCGCCGAGCCGGGCGGCTCGGGCTCCTCGGGGACCGGCTTGTCCACCGCGACGGTGGCGATCAGGCGCAGGGCGACGAGCTCGACCGGCTCGCCCTCCATCCGGTAGCCCGAGCGCCGCTCGTGGGCGGCGTGGAAGCTGGCGACCAGGGCGTCGGCGTCCCCGGCCGGGACGGTGAGCTCGAAGGACTGCCCGGCGTAGCGGACGTCCGCCCGGCGCTCGCACTCCGGGTCCTCGAGGTCCTCGGCCGCGGTGGCCTCGAGCGCCGCGAAGCCGGCCTCGAGCCCGTCGGGCACCCCGCCGTCGAGCGGCGCGAGCAGCGGCGCCACGTAGTCGCGCCGCAGGTCGGAGAGCGCGAGGCCGAGCGCGCTCAGGACGCCGGTCGCGCGGGGCACGAGCACCGTGGTCATCCCGAGCTCCTCGGCGAGCGAGCAGGCGTGCAGGCCGCCGGCCCCGCCGAAGGCGACCAGCGCGAGCTCCCGCGGGTCGAGGCCCCGCTCGACGGAGATCACCCGCAGGGCGGAGGCCATCGCCGCGTCGGCCACCGCGACGACGCCGGCCGCCGTGGCCAGGGCGTCGAGCC
>CALMNS010000301.1 GCA_937871635.1 uncultured Solirubrobacter sp. | reverse complement strand
GCGGGAGGGTCCGCGCCACGTCGCTGGCCGCGGCGAAGGCCGCCGCCCCGGAGCGGCCGCCCGCAATCCGGCCCGGATACTGAGTAGTCCGCCCGCTCGGCGGGCAGTTAGCTGCCGTGGCTCAGGACAGCGCACTCGAGAGCGCCGAGGCACGCTTCGCGCACGCGATGGAGAAGCTGGTGGCGCGCGAGTCGTTCGGCGAGGTGCTCGCCCTCGCAGCCGGCAACGCCGTCGCGCTCATGCGGCTCGGCAGCGACGTCGCGGACCTGGCGGTGCGCAACCTGCGCATCGCCGGCCGGCGCGACGTGGTCGCGCTGTCGCGGCAGCTCGCCCGCACGGAGGACAAGCTCGAGCGCGTGCTCCAGGAGGTCGAAGCGCTGCAGGACGAGCTGCGCGTCCAGCGCAAGAAGAAGCCGTGAGCCCGTGAGCCGGCCGCTTCCGCTCGCCGCCCTCGAGTTCACCAACATCGTCCTCACCACGGACGACGCGGAGATCGGGCGCTCGCCGCGCGAGGTCGTCTGGACCCACCGCAAGACGACTCTGTACCGCTACCGGTCCTCGTCGCGCCGCCACGCCGTCCCGGTGCTCCTGGTTTTCGCGCTGATCAACCGGCCCCAGGTCTTCGACCTGCGGCCGGGCTACTCGTTCGTCGAGCACCTGCTCGAGGAGGGGTTCGACGTCTTCCTGCTCGACTGGGGGGAGCCCGACGAGGAGGACGCCGACATGGGCCTCGCCGAGTACATCTGCGACGAGCTCGCCTGGGGGATCCGCGAGTGCTCGCGGGCGGCCGGCGGCCAGCCCGTGACGCTGCTCGGCTGGTGCATCGGTGGGGCGCTGTGCGCGATGTACGCGGCGCTCGAGTCCGACCCGCGCGTGCGCAACCTCGTCCTGCTGACCACGCCGGTCGACACCCAGGGGTCGCTGTACGAGCAGTGGGTGGGCCGCGACGCGTTCGACGCCGACGCGGTCGCCGACGCGATGCCGGCCATCCCCGGCGCGGGGGTCGACTGGGCCAACAAGCTGATGAAGCCGGTGACGAACTACTGGACGACCTACCGCAAGCTGTGGCAGCAGGTCCGCCGCGGCGAGGCCAACCGCGAGGCCTATCAGGCGATGGCCAAGTGGGTCGCCGACAATCCGCCGTTCCCGGCGAAGGCCTATCGGGAGTGGATCGTCTGGATGTACAAGGAGAACCGGCTCGCCCGGGGCACGCTGCGGTTGAGGGGCCGCCGCGTCGACCTGGGGCGGATCGAGCGTCCGCTGCTCGTCGTCACGGCCGGCGCGGACCACATCGCCCCGCGCGAGGGGACCCTGCCGCTGCTCGAGCTCGTCTCGAGCGAGGACGTCACCCACCTGGACCGGCCCGGGGGGCACATCGGCCTCATGGCGGGGTCGAAGGCCCGCGCGGAGATCTGGCCGGAGATCGTCGAGTGGCTTGAGGAGAGGAGCGCAGGATGAGCGTGATCACCAGGCAGGCTCAGCAGGAGATCGCGGGGGAGAAGCTCACCGGGAGGGTCGCCTTCGTGACCGGGGGCACCCGCGGCATCGGGCGGGCGATCGCGCTTTCGCTGGCTTCGCAGGGGGCGACGGTGGCGGCGGGCTACGGCCAGAACGAGGAGCGCGCCAAGGCGTTCATGGCCGAGATCGAGGAGACGGGCGCGACCGCCTCGATCCACCAGGGCAACGTCGGCTCGGCGGAGGACTGCCGCCGCTCGGTCGCCGAGGTGATCGACCGGCACGGCCACCTCGACATCCTGGTCAACAACGCCGGGATCACCGCGGACAGGCCGGTGCTCAAGATGAGCGAGGAGGACTGGTACAAGGTCCTCGCGGTCAACCTCTCGGGCGCGTTCTTCACGTCCAAGGTGGCCCTCGAGCACATGCTCGAGCGGGGCACGGGCCGGATCGTGAACATCTCCTCGATCATCGGGCAGACCGGCAACATCGGTCAGGCCAACTACGCGGCGTCGAAGTCCGGCCTGTTCGGGCTGACCATGACCATGGCCCGCGAGGCGGCGCACGCGCTGGCCAAGGCGGGCAAGCTCACGGAGGACTCGCTCAACGTCACCGTCAACGCGGTCGCCCCCGGCTTCATCGAGACCGAGATGGTCGAGACGGTGCCCGAGAAGGTCATCGAGAAGCTCAGGCTCCAGATCCCGCTGTCGCGCCTCGGCCGGCCCGAGGAGGTCGCGCGCGTCGTGCACTTCCTCTGCGCGGACGCCTCCTCCTACATCACGGGCCAGGTCTGGGCGGTCAACGGCGGGATGGAGATGTGAAGTCCGGCTCGCCGCTCGGGGAGCTCATCCGCCGCCAGCGCGAGCTCTCCGAGATGTCGATGCGCCAGTTCGCGGCCGTGGCGGGGATCTCGAACCCGTACCTGTCGCAGATCGAGCGTGGGCTGCGGGCGCCGTCGGAGCGCGTGCTCGAGGGGATCGCCGAGGCGCTCGACATCTCGGTCGAGCGCCTCTACGAGCAGGCCGGGATCGATCGCAGCGCCGACGGTGAGGCCGAGCCCCCGGTCCTGGTCGCGATCCGCGACGACCCGAGGCTGACCGGCCGCCAGCGCCAGGCGCTCATCGAGGTCTATCGTGCGTTCACGAAAGGAGCCGGATGACGTACGAGGAGGCGGTGGCCGCGCACGAGTGGCACGTGCCCGACCGCTACAACCTGGCCCAGGACGTCTGCGACAAGCACCCGCCCGACCGCCTGGCCATGGTCCACGAGAACCCCGCCGGCGAGGTGCGCGAGCTGCGCTGGGGCGAGCTGCAGGCCCTGGCCAACCAGGCGGCGGCGGTGCTCCGCGAGGCGGGCGTCGAGCGCGGCGACCGCGTCGCCGTCGTGCTCCCGCCGATGCCCGAGACGGCGGCGATCTTCTTCGGCACGTGGAAGCTCGGGGGGATCCTGCTCGCGATGTCCGTCCTCTACGGCGACGACGGGATCCGTCACCGGCTCACCGACGCCGAGCCGAAGGTGCTGGTCACCGACGAGGCCAACGCCGGGCGCTTCACGGCGTGGGGCGGCCAGGTGCTGACCCTCGAGGGCCTGCTCGACGGCGCGCCGGCCGATCCGATCTCGTGCGACACGGCGGCCGACGACCCGGCGCAGCTCTACTACACGTCGGGCACCACGGGGACGGCGAAGGGCGTCGTGCACGCCCACCGCTACCTGCTCGCACACGAGGAGTTCACCTACTGCCACGACGTGCACGAGGGCGAGCGCTTCCACGGCATGGGGGAGTGGGCGTGGGCGGCGGGCATCGCCCCGCTGCTCGGCCCCTGGAGGCTGGGCGCCACGCAGCTCGTCTACCAGCGCGAGGGCGGCTTCGACGGCCACAAGCAGCTCGGCTTCCTCTCGCGCCACGGCGCGACGAACGTCTTCACGACGCCGACCGCGATGCGCTCGATGATGTCGATCGAGGGCGCGGGGGAGCGGTATCCGATGCCCGACCTGCGGATCGTCTGCAGCGCCGGCGAGCCGCTCAACCCGGAGGCGATCCGGTGGTTCCGCGAGCAGTACGGGATCACCGTGCTCGACTACTACGGCCTCACCGAGTCCTACCCGCTCGTGGCGAACTTCCCGTTCATGGAGGTCCGTGAGGGCTCGATGGGCAAGCCGATGCCGGGGTGGGACGTCCAGATCCTCGACGAGGACGAGCGGCCGGTCGCGCGGGGCGAACGCGGGGAGATCTGCCTGCGCGCCCGCTCGAACCCGCACTACCCGCTCGGGTACTGGAGCCCGCCCTCCGACCCGGACAAGAACGAGCAGGCGGCGCGCGAAACCTTCGGGGGCGAGTGGTTCCACACGAAGGACGCGGCCTCGGTCGACGAGGACGGCTACGTCTGGTACGAGGGCCGCGCCGACGACGTCATCATCGCGGCCGGCTACCGGATCGGCCCCTTCGAGGTCGAGTCGGCGTGCCTCGAGCATCCCGCGGTGGCCGAGGCGGCGGCGGTCGCCTCGCCCGACGAGCGGCGCGGCAACGTCGTCAAGGCGTTCATCGTCCTCGCCGGCGACCGGTCGGGCTCCGACGAGCTCGCCGAGGAGATCAAGGCCTTTGTCCGCGACCGGCTCTCGGCCTACGCCTACCCCCGCAAGGTGGCGTTCGTGACGGACCTGCCCAAGACCCTCACGGGGAAGATCCGGCGGATCGAGCTGCGCCAGCAGGAGGCCGAGTCGGGCGGGTAGTCGCGGCGGGCGGTGGACGGAGCGTGGCCGCGGGTGTTCGGGTTCCCTCTGCGGAAATGGACACTCGTGGCAACTCCCCGAGAGGCAACGAGTGTCCATTCCGCTGAGGACAGGCCAACGCACTCGGCCTGCGGAAGTCGCGCCGCCTCCCGTGCGGCCCTCGCCTGCGCGGATAAGCTCGGATCAGCCGCGCCGGAGGCGCCCGACGTCCAGCCCACCGTCGCGCTCGGCGCTTGACCGGGCCTGACCTCCGACGCCTTCCATGACCCTCGAGCCATCAGCCCCCGCCGTGCGCCGCGCGACCGTCGCGGTGTACGCCGTCTTCATCGCCAGCGGCTTCGCCTTCGCGAGCTGGGCGTCGCGGATCCCGCAGGTCCGCGACGGCCTCGAGCTGTCACAGAGCGAGCTGGGCGTGGTGCTGCTGGCCATCGCGGTCGGGTCGATCATCTCCATGCCGCTGGCCGGCCTCGTCGTGGGACGGCTGGGAACGGCGCGCACGGTCGCCGGGATGGCGTGCATCGCCGCCGCCGGCCTGGCCACCGCGGCGATCGGGGCCCGTGGCGACGTCGCAGCGGTGGCGGTCGGGCTGTTCCTCCTGGGGCTCGGCAACGGCACCTGGGACGTCGCCATGAACGTCGAGGGTTCCGCAGTGGAGCTCGCCTCCGGGCGCGCGATCATGCCGCGCTTCCACGCCGGCTTCAGCGTCGGCACGGTGGTGGGCGCGCTGGGCGGCGCGGCCATGGTGGCGCTGGGGGTGTCCGTGACCGCGCACCTGCTCGCGGTCGCCGGCGCCGTCGTGGTCGTCGGACCTCTCGCCGTGCGCGGCTTCCTTGCCCGCTCGGCCCAGGACGAGGCGCACGACGACCAGCCGCGGCGCAACCCGCTGCGTGCGTGGACCGAGTCGCGCACGCTCCTGATCGGCCTCTTCGTCTTCACGGCGGCGTTCACCGAGGGCACGGGCAACGACTGGCTCGGCGTCGCGGTCATCGACGGGTACGGGGCCGAGGCCGCGCTGGGGTCGCTGACCTTCGCCATCTTCCTCGGCGCGATGACCGTCGGGCGCTGGTTCGGGCCCGGGATCCTCGAGAGCTGGGGACGCGTGCCCACCGTGCGAATCCTCGCCGCGGTGTCGCTCGCCGGCCTGGGCCTGGTCGTGTTCGGCAGCTCGCTGCCCGTGGCCATCGTCGGCGCCGCGCTGTGGGGGCTCGGCACCGCCCTGGGCTTCCCCGTCGGCATGAGCGCGGCGGGCGACGATCCGACGGACGCGGCCGGGCGCGTGAGCGTCGTCGCCTCGATCGGCTACGTGGCGTTCCTCGCCGGCCCGCCGCTCATCGGCTTCCTCGGCGAGGAGGTCGGCACGCTGCGCGCGCTCACGGCGACCGCCGGTCTCGTGACCCTGGGGCTCCTCGTCTCCGGCGCGCTGCAACCGCCGCCTGCTGCGCGCCCGGCTCCCCGCCCGGATGTCGCGCCCGCGCCCGGGAGCTGACGGGCACGGATCCTCGCCGGCCTGCGAACCCGCGGCCCGCCGGCCTCGCTCACCCCCCGAGCGCCGCGACCTTCCGCTCGGTCCGCATCTCGCTCAGGATGCGCTCGAGGCGCGGCTCACCGCTCGCGTCGACGTGGGTCATCGCGGCGGCCACCGCGGGATGGACCGCGGCGATCCTGGCGTGCATCTCGTGGGCGACCGCGCGGTAGCTCGGATGGCCCTCGCGCCCTGAGCGCAGCTCGATGAGGTGCATCGCCTCGCGGGCGTTGAGATCGAGGACGTAGCGGATGCGGTAGCCGAGGCAGAGCGCGTAAGGCGCGGCCTCCGGGCGCCCGATCCCGGCGAGCCGCTCGTACTCGTCGCGGGAGACGTCGAGCGCGTGGGCGTAGGCGTCGCCCGCCGAGGCGGCCAGCACCTCCTCGGGCACCGCCGCACCGAGGTCGGGCGTGAGGGCCTGCCACTGGACGGTGAGGAGCCGGTGGCGCTGCAGGTCGCGGAACGCGCCGTAGTCCGAGACGATCTCGAACCGGTAGCGCAGGGCCTCGAAGCCGCGGCCGGGGCGGTGGCGACGGTTCGCGCGATCGCCGATCAGGTCGCCCAAGGCCCGCGCGCGCTCGTCGGCGGTGAGGGAGCGGACGGCGTCGAGCGCCGCCGCCTCGCCGCTGACGGAGGCCTCGAAGAGCAGGGCGGCCAGCAGCTGGTCCTCGTCGCCGTCCACGTGCAGGAGGTGGACGGACGGGCGCCCGTCGGCGGCCGGGTCGCGGTCGAGTCCGAGGCGGGCGGCCCAGCGCTCGGTCGCCGTGCGGCGGCGCTCGAGGTAGCCGATCCACTCGCCGCCGCGGTCCGGGCGCTCGACGCGCGCGACGAAGCTGGGCATCATCGCCTTGACCGCGTCGAGCAGCAGGGTGCCGTAGTGGCGGGCCTCGGGCAGGGGATGGCCGAGCAGGTGGAGGATGAGCTGCTCATAGGTCTGGCCTGTCGCATAGATCCCCATGTGGGAGAGCGAGGCGGCGGGCAGCAGGCCGCGCAGGAGGTCCAGGGCCTTGGCGTTGACCGCCCGGGCCCGCGCGGCGGGCGACTCGCCCTCGGCGCGCGGGAAGGTCTCGTCGACCCAGCCGCGGACGACCGGGAGCGAGGAGGCGTAGGCGTCGAACAGCGCGTCCATCGCCGCCGCGTACTCCGGGCCGAGCGAGTCGTCGCGGTAGTAGCGGTATCCGCCACCGCTCCCGCTCCCCATCGGCTGGTCGTAGGCGATGTACCGGGTGCTCTGCTCGAGGTAGGCGCCGAGCCGCGGCCGCTGGAGCAGCTTGGTGAGGACGTTCGACGTCCACTCGCAGGCCACGTGAGCGCCGCCGAGCTGCGCCACCGAGTCGTCGCCGTACCCGACGAAGATGCGCTCGTAGAGTTGCGCGGCCCGCTCGCCCTCGGCGTCGTCGTAGCTCGCGCTCGCCTCCGGCAGCGACGCGGCGAACTCGTCGATGAAGAGCCGCCTCAGGGTCCCGGGATAGCGCGAGTAGCGCGCGAAGAGCGCGCCCTTGACCGTCTCGGGCAGGTTCACCAAACCGAAGACGGGCCCCTCGAGGTGGGTGACGTGCGGGGCGATCCGCGCACGCTCGTCGGGGGTGAGGTCGTCGGCCGGGTAGTCCATCGCGGAGCCGGCAGGCTACCGCCGGACCCGGCGGCGATCACGCCCGTCACCCGGCCGCGGCCTCGCAGTCCTCGCGACGGCGCAGGTCACGCGGCCGGCC
>CALMNS010000300.1 GCA_937871635.1 uncultured Solirubrobacter sp. | reverse complement strand
GCCCCGCTCCCGGGCTCGCCCAACCCGGTCGTCGACGGCACCAAGGCCGTCCTGCTCGCCGACGGCTCCGCCGCCGCCCCGGCCGCCGCGCCGCCCGCGGTGCAGCAGGCCATCTGGGCCGCCAACACCCTGCAGAGCAAGCCCTACCGCTACGGCGGGGGCCACGCCTCCTTCCAGGACTCGGGTTACGACTGCTCCGGGACGGTCTCCGTCGCGCTGAACGCGGCGGGCGTGCTCAAGTCGCCGCTGGACTCGAGCTCGTTCCTGCGCTGGGGCGAGGCCGGCCGTGGTCAATGGATCACCGTCTACACGAACCCGGGCCACGCCTACGTCGTCCTCGCCGGGCTCCGGCTGGACACGAGCGCCGCCTACGTCTCCCGGGCCCGCACCTCGCAGAAGTACGCCAAGGCCGCCGAGAAGGGCCCGCGTTGGCGCCCGTCCCGTCGCCCTTCGGGCGGCTTCACCGCGCGTCACGCCGCCGGCCTCTAGCGCCGCCACGCCGCCGGCCTCTCCCGATCCCGCGCGCGCGGCCCTCGCCGTGCGCCGCGTCGGCGTCATCGTCCACCCGACTCGCGACGTCTCGGAGCCGCTTGCTGTCGTGACCGGCTGGGCGGCCGAGCGCGGCGTCGAGGTCGCGCAGGTCTTCGTCCTCGGCCATGAGCCCGTCCTCGCCCCGCCGACCGAGCCGAGCCGCTGTGACGTCCTCGTGGCCATCGGCGGGGACGGCACGGTGCTCGGCGCCCTGCGGGCGGCGGCGCCGGCCGAGCGACCCGTGCTCGGCGTCGCGTACGGGAGCCTCGGCGTCCTGGCCACGACGCTGCCCGAGGGGCTCGCCGCGGCGCTCGACGCCTTCGCGGGAGGGCAGTGGGTCCCGCGGCCGGTGCCCGCGCTTGAGATCCACGTCGAGGGGCGGCCCGCCCGCCAGGTCTTCAACGACCTCGTCGTCCTGCGCGCGGGCGCGGGACAGGTCACCGTCGCGATCGCGGTGGACGGCGAGCCCTACGCGGCATTCGGCGGCGACGGGCTGATCGCCTCGACCCAGGCCGGCTCGAGCGCCTACACGTTCGCGGCCGGCGGGCCGCTGCTGGCGCCTGGCACCGACGCCTACGTGCTGACCCCGCTTGCGCCCCACGGCGGGTCGGTCCGCCCGCTCGTCCTCGGGGCGGGCTCGGGCGCTCGGGTGGAGGTCGACCCGGGCCACGGCGGCGCCCGCATCGAGCTCGACGGCCAGCCCGCCACCCTCGACGCCGACGCGTTCGACCTCTCCCTGTCGCCGGGCCGGGCGACCCTCGTGCGGGTGGGTGGCGAGGAGGGAGTGTTCGCCGGGCTGCGCCGCCGGGGCATCGTCGCCGACTCCCCGCGCGTGGTGGCCCGGGCGGCCCGGGAGCGCAACGCTCGCGGCGGGTAGGCTGGCATCACGTACCTAGCGAGGGAGGAAATCGTGGCCGGTCTCGGAGGACGTATGTCCACCGTCTTCAAGTCGAAGATCAACACCATGCTCAACAAGGCGGAGGATCCGTCTGAGACGCTCGAGTACTCCTACACGAAGCAGATGGAGCTGCTGCAGAACGTCAAGAAGGGCATCGCCGACGTCGTGACGTCCAAGAAGCGGCTGCAGATGCAGTCGCAGAAGCTCCAGCAGCAGGTCGTCAAGCTCGACACCCAGGCGCGCCAGGCGCTCGCCCAGGGCAACGAGGAGCTCGCGCGCCAGGCGCTGGAGCGCAAGCAGTTCGCCCAGACGGAGCTGCAGGGGCTCGACAGCCAGGTGCAGGAGCTCGAGGGACAGCAGCAGGCGCTCGTCGACAAGGAGCAGAAGCTCCGCGGGAAGATCGACCAGTTCCGGACCAAGAAGGAGGTCATCAAGGCGCAGTACTCCGCCGCGGAGGCCTCCGTCAAGATCTCCGAGGCCGCGACGGGCGTGGGCGAGGAGATGGCCGACGTCGGCCTGGCCATGCAGCGCGCCACCGACAAGACCGAGGAGATGCGCGCGCGGGCCGGGGCCATGGAGGAGCTCGAGGCGTCGGGCGCCTTCGACGACCAGTTCGCGCTGGGCTCGGGCGGCGACGACATCGAACGCCAGCTGCAGGAGCTGACCTCGGGGTCGCAGGTCGACGACGACCTCGCCCGGATGAAGGCGGAGCTCGGCCAAGGGTCGGGCACGGCGCCGGCCGGCGAGCTCGGCGCGGGCGGTCCCGACGCGGCGCCCACCCAGGAGAAGCCCGCGTGATCGTTCGGATCGCGACGGAGAACCAGTTCCGGCTGCCCGACCACGACGCCCAGCGGCTCAACGACCTCGACAACGAGGCGGTCACCGCCGTCGAGGCCGGCGACGAGGAGAAGTTCCACGAGCTCTTCGAGTCCATGCTCGAGCTCGTGCGCTCCGACGGCGTGCTGCTCGAGGAGGACGACCTCGAAGGCTCGGACGTCATCCTCCCGCCGCCGGATCTCTCCTTCGAGGAGGCCAAGGCGGAGTTCACGGGCGAAGGCCTCATCCCCGACTGATCACTCGTCCAGAGCTCCGGCCGCCGGTGCGGCCCCGTCGCGCCGGAGCTGGACCGCGCGGGTGACCGCCGCCGGCCCGAAGCGCTCGCGCACCTCGTCGAGGACCGCGTCGAGCGCCTTCGGGTCGCGGCCGTCGAGCGGCAGCTCGAGCTGGTCGTCGTCGCCGGCGAGGTTCGCGACCGTCACGCCGATCAGCGTCAGGCCGCGGGCCGCGATCTCCGGCCGCGCCTGGGCCAGCAGCGCGCGGGCGGCCGCGAGGATCGTGGCCGTCGCCGCCGTCGGACGGGGGAGGGTGGAGGAGCGCGTCGCCTTCGCGTAGTCGGCGAACCGCAGGCGCAGCACGACCGTCCGCCCCGCGGATCCGGCCCGCCGCAGCCGCCGGGCGACCCGCTCGACGAGCCGGGCGAGCGCCGCGTCCAACGCCGCGGGCGAGCGCGGGG
>CALMNS010000299.1 GCA_937871635.1 uncultured Solirubrobacter sp. | reverse complement strand
ACTCGGCGTTGACCGCGCTCGAGGTCGTCGGGGTCCTCGCCGCGGGGGTCGCCGCGGGAGCGATCAACGCGGTGGTCGGCTCGGGCACCCTGATCACCTTCCCGGTCCTGCTGGCCATCGGCTACGGCCCGGTGGCGGCCAACGTCTCCAACACGCTCGGCCTCGTCCCCGGCTCGGTGTCGGGGGCGATCGGCTACCGCAACGAGCTGGCCGGGCAACGCCCCCGCGTGATCCGCCTGAGCGGCGTCGCGGTCCTCGGCGGGCTCGCCGGGGCGATCCTCCTGCTCACCCTGCCCGACGCGGCCTTCGAGGCGATTGTGCCGGCGCTGGTCGGCCTCGCGCTCGTCCTCGTCGTCGTGCAGCCGCGGCTTTCGGCCTGGCTCGACGCCCGCCGCACGCGTCCGCGGCGGCGCGATGGCGGCGCCGGGCTGCTCGCGGGGATGCTCGGCGCGAGCGCCTACGGCGGCTACTTCGGCGCCGCCCAGGGGATCCTCTACCTCGCCGCCCTCGGCCTCGCGCTCGACGACGACCTCCAGCGCCTCAACGCGCTCAAGAACGTCCTGGCCGCGATCGTCAACGGCGTCGCCGCCGTCGTCTTCGTGGTGGTGGCGCCGGTGGCCTGGCTGCCCGCCGCGCTGATCGCCGCGGGCTCCATCGTCGGCGGACAGGTCGGCGCCCGCTACGGCAAGCGCCTCCCCGCGCCGGTGCTTCGCGGCGTCATCGTCGTCGTCGGCCTGGCCGCCATCGCGCAGCTCGTGCTCTGACGCGCCGCCCGCGGTCGCGGTGACGGCACCGGTCCGCGAAGCGGCGCAGGATCAACGCGGCGTGCAGGCGGTTTCGCGGGACTCCGGCCCCCCGGTCACGTCGCACGGCCGTGGACGACCAGCCCCCAGGCCAGGCAGCCGAAGGCCGCGGCGCTGGTCAGGACCCGTACGACGTTCCACGCCGCCCATCGCGTCTCGTCGAACTGCGCGCGCACGCGCCCGAGGTCAGCGATCCGGTCCGGGTCGCCGGCCGCCTTGATGGCGTCGTTGAGCGGGACGTTGACCGCGATCGTGATCACCACCGCGACGAGGTAGAGCGCGAGCGCTGCGGCGACCCAGGCGATCGGCGGGTGTCCGAGGGTGACCATCGTGGCGGCGAGCGCGAGCAGGAGCGGCCCCAGGAACGCCGTCGTCATGAACCAGGGGTTCATGATGGCGCGATCGATCGCTTGGAACGCGCCGACGAACGTGCGGTCGTCGGTGGCGCGGAGCCCGGGCATGATCGTGTGCGCGTAGAGCGCGAAGACGCCCGCGGCGAGCCCCATCGTCATCGTGGCGCCCATCAGCAGCAGGGTGCGCACGGTCTCGCCGCTCACGTCCACGCTCCGTCCGCGGCGGCCTTGCGCGCGTACTCGCGAAACGGCCGAGCCGGGCGGCCGAGCGCCTCCTGCACCCCGTCGGCCAGGGTGGCGTTGCTGCCGTCGAGGACGTCGGTGAACAGGTAGGTCAGGAAGCCCGCGTACTCCTGCGGGACCGCCGCGGCGAACTGCTCGAGCTCGATCGGCACGAATCGTGCCGGCCGCTGCGCGGCCACGGCGATCACGTCGAGCGCCGTCGGGAAGGTGAGCAGCTCGGGCCCGGTCAGCTCGTAGAGCCGGCCGACGTGGCCATCCTCGGTCAGCGCCGCGGCGGCGACGTCGGCGATGTCGTCCACGTCCACGAACGGTTCCGGGATCGCCTCGGTGTGGCGCGGCAGCGCGACCTCGCCGGTGAGGATCAGGTCGCGGAAGAGCCCCTCGCTGAAGTTCTGCGCGAACCACGCGCAGCGCACGATCGTCCAGTCCGCGCCCGAGGCCTGCAGCGCCGCCTCGGCCCGCTGGGCCTCCTCCTCCCCGCGACCTGACAGCAGCACGAGGCGGTCGACGCCGGCTGCGAGCGCGTCGTCGGTGAACGCCGCGATCGCTGCGCTCGACGCTCGACCCGCCGTGGGCCTTTCGCGTCGAGGACCAGGCGCCGCTGACCGTCGTCGCGTTCGTGCGCGGCGCAGCCTGGGTGCTGCCCGAGCACGGCCCCCAGGTGCGCGCGGACGGCGGCGACGTGCTCGTCTGCCGCGGGCCTGACCCCTACGTGATGGCCGACGACCCGGCGACGCCGCCCGAGGTCGCGATCGGCTCCGACCAGCAGTGCCGGCCGCTGCGCACCGGCGGAAGCGAACTCGCCGAGAGCCTCGGCTGCGCGGTGCGGACCTGGGGCAACGCGGACCCGGGGACCACGGTGATGCTCACGGGCACCTACCGCATGCGCGGCGAGGTCTCCCAGCGGCTGCTGCGCGCCCTGCCGCCGCTCGTGCATCTCGGCGCCGACGCCTTGGACTCGCCCATCATCGCGCTGCTCGCCGAGGAGATCGTCAAGGACCAGCCGGGACAGGAAGCGGTGCTCGACCGCCTGCTCGACCTCCTGCTGATCGCCGCCCTGCGCGCCTGGTTCGCCCGCCCCGACGCCCGAGCCCCGGACTGGTATCGCGCCTCCAGCGACCCGATCGTCGGCCACGTCCTGCGCCTCATCCACCACCACCCCGCCCGCGCCTGGACGGTCGGCGACCTCGCCCGCGAGGTCGGCGTCTCGCGCACCGTGCTCGCGCGACGCTTCCACCACCTCGTCGGCGAACCTCCCATGGCGTTCCTCACCAACTGGCGGATCGCGCTCGCCGCCGACCTGCTCCTCGAACCCGACGCCACGATCGCCTCCGTCGCCCACCAGGTCGGCTACGGCAGCCCGTTCGCGCTTTCCACCGCCTTCAAGCGCCTCCGCGGCATCTCACCCCAGCAGCACCGGGCCGCAGCCGTCGACACGACCTGAGCGTCACGCCTCGACGAGCACGCCCCGCGCCTCACTCGCGCCACTGGTTCGCCCGCTCGCCGCGGGCGGCGCGCTCGGCCGTCTCGCGGACCCGCTTCTCCCGGGTCGGGGCCCGCTTGGCGGTGAGGATCCACTCGAGGACCCCGCGCTTGACGCTGCGCGGGAACGCCTCCCAGTGCTCGGCGGCGCCGGGGCGCTCGGCGAACGCGGCGGCGAGGTCGTCGGGGACCACGAGGTTCTCGACGTCGTCGAGCGCCGTCCAGGTCCCGTCCCGCTTGGCGCGCTCCACGGCGGCCTGGCCGGCGGGCGCCATCTGCCCGTCGGCCTCGAGCCGCGCGACCCGCTCCTTGTTCGGGCGCGACCAGTTCGAGCCCGGCCGGCGCGGCGTGAACAGCAGCATCGAGCGGTCCTCGTCGAGCCGGCGCCCGAGGGAGTCGATCCAGCCGAAGCAGAGCGCCTCCTCGACGGAGGCCTCGTAGCCCATCGCGGGCCGCCCGGACGCCTTCTTGAACGTCACGAGCCAGGTGCCCGCGTGGTCGGCGTGGTGCTCGGCGAGCCAGGCCCGCCAGTCCTCGCGGCGCTCGATCTCCGTCTGCGGGTACCGGTCGGCGGGCGGCACGGCTCGCGCGGGATGATGCCAAGCGATGCTCGTCCTCGTCACCCTCGCCTCGCGGGATCCGCAGGACCTCGCCCACGAGGTCCGCGAGCGCCACCTGCGGGCGCTGCGGGCGGCGGGGCTCGTGCCCGTCGCCGTGGCCGGCACCGCCGCCCCGGCGGAGCTCGAGGC
>CALMNS010000298.1 GCA_937871635.1 uncultured Solirubrobacter sp. | reverse complement strand
GTGTCCGGCGGCGGCTCGGGCGGCGGGTTCTCCGGCGGCGGCTGAGCCGCGTGCGCAGCGGGCGCGCCGACCGGCCGCCACGTAGGATGCTCCCCGTGCGTCCGACGCGACCTGTCGCCCTGGTTCTCGCCTCGGTCGGCCTCGTCGCCGCCGGCTGCGGCGGCGATGATGGGCAGACCCGTGGCAGCGGGGACCAGGAGTCCGCCTACTGCGTCGACGAGAACAACGAGGTCGTCGACGACTCCAAGTGCGGCGACGTCGCGGGCCCCGCCCTGGGCGGCGGCTGAGTGGAGCGCAAGGCGATCGAGCCGCGCCAGGGCTGGCCGGCGACGATCGAGGCGCAGGGCCTCGTCTACTGGCGGACGGAGCTTCCGAGCGGGGAGGAGGTCCCGTACTGGAACGAGTCGGCCTACTACTCGCTGACGGGCGCGGAGGTCTACGACCTCGAGGCCAGCGTGCGGATCCTCATGGAGATGTGCGTCGAGGCCGGCGACTACATGATCGAGAACAACCTGTTCTCGCAGATGGGCATCCCGGGCTGGGCGGTCGAGGCGATCAAGGCGACGTGGGAGGCCGAGCCGCCGATGCTCTACGGCCGCTTCGACCTCGCCTACGGGCACGACGGCGTGCCCAAGCTCCTCGAGTTCAACGCCGACACGCCGACGTCGCTGATCGAGACGGCGGTGCAGTGGCACTGGGTGCAGGACGTGTTCGGGGACGCCGGCGACCAGTGGAACCGGGTCCACGAGGCGCTCGTCGAGCGCTGGATCGAGCTCGCCAAGCGGCTGCCGGGCGACGTCCTGCACATGGTGCACACGTCGGCGGAGAAGTCCGGCGAGGACCTGATGACGGTCGGCTACCTGGCCGAGACCGCCCGCCAGGCCTCGCTCGACGTGCAGGTGCTTCCCATCGAGGAGCTCGGCTACGACGAGTTCGTCGGCTTCGTGGACGCCGCCGGCGCCGCGGTGCGCTCCGTGTTCAAGCTCTACCCGTGGGAGTGGATGCTCCGCGAGGAGTTCTCCCAGCCGCTGCTCGAGCGGATGGGCGAGGGCATGGGCAAGACCACGTGGGTGGAGCCGATCTGGAAGATGCTGTGGTCCAACAAGGGCCTCCTGCCGGTCCTCTGGCGCCTGTACCCCGACCACCCGAACCTCCTGCCGGCGTACTTCGAGTCCGAGACGACTGACAAGCTGACGTCCTTCGTGCGCAAGCCGCTGCTCGCCCGCGAGGGCGCCGACACCACCGTGGTCATCGACGGCCAGGTCGCCGAGGAGGGCCCGGCCCAGGGCTACGGTGAGGAGGGCTTCGTCGTGCAGGCCTACACCGACCTGGGCGACTACGGCGGCGGGCGCCCCGTGCTGGGCGCCTGGGTGGTCGACATGGAGCCCGAGGGCCTCGGGATCCGCGAGTCCGACAGCCTGATCACCGACAATCTCTCCCGCTTCGTCCCGCACGCCATCGAATAGGAGTCCTTCCACGTGTTCGAACTCGCCGCCCAAGCCCTCGCCTACTCCGGCGTCGGCCTCGCCATCCTGGTCGCGGGGTACTTCGTGGTCGACGTCCTGACGCCCGGGCACCTCGGCCGGCAGGTCGCTGAGGGCAACGCCAACGCGGCGATCCTGGTCGGCGCGACGCTCGTCTCCCTCGGGCTGATCGAGTACTTCGCGATCTACTTCACCGGCGCCGGCTGGAGCGGCCTCGACGACGCGCTCCTGTTCGGGATCCTCGGCGTCGTCGTGCAGGGCATCGGCTTCCTCGTCCTCGCCGCGATCTCCCCGGGCCGCTTCGCCGCCACCGTGATGAGCGATCGCTTCCACCCCGTCAGCGTGGTGGCCGCCTCGGCGCAGGTCGGTGTGGCGCTCATCGTCTGCGCGTCGCTGACCTAAACCGGGGGGTCGAGACGGACGCGCGGTCAGACCCGCGCGACGAGTCCCGCTGGAGCGCCGAGGACCGCATCTCCATGGGCTTCATCCACACGCCGGAGCGGTACTGAGGCCGGGCCCGCCGAGGGCCCGCACGGGCGGGGGCGTGCCAGGTTTCCCCGGACCGGGCGCCCGGCGCCACTACAGTCGGCCGCCCGGATGCCCGTCACCGCCGCACCCCGCCGCCCCCGCAACGACCTCGCGCAGTACGACGACATGGCGGACACCTGGTGGGATCCCACGGGCCCGTTCGCCGCGCTGCACTGGCTCGCCGCCGAGCGCGGCGAGCTGATCCCGGCCGCCCTGAGGCCGGGCGCGAGGCTGGTGGACCTCGGCTGCGGCGCGGGCCTCCTCGCGCCGCACGTGCCGGCGGGCTACGAGCACCACGGGATCGACCTCAACGCGGCAGCGCTCCAGCAGGCCGCCGCCCGTGGCGTGGTCACCCATCGCGCCGACGTCACCGCCGTGCCGCTCGCCGACGGCTTCGCCGACGTGGTGGTGGCCGGCGAGCTCCTCGAGCACGTGCCGGACGTCGAGGGCGTGGTCTCCGAGGCCGTCCGGCTCCTGCGCCCGGGCGGGACGGTCGTGCTCGACACGATCGCCCCCGGCTGGTGGGCCGACCTCTCGCTCGTGCGCGTGGCCGAGCGGCTCCCGGGAGGGCCGCCGCCGAGGATCCACGACCCACGGCTGTTCGTCGCGCCCGCCCGGCTGCGCGCCGCGTTCGCCGCGGGCGGGATGCGGCTGACCCTCCGCGGCCTGCGTCCCCACGCGCGCGACTACCTGCGCTTCCTGCGCGACCGCCGGCGACGGGTCCGCTTCGTGCCCGTCCGCTCGCTGCGCGCGCTCTACCAGGGATGGGGCGTCAAGCCTTGAGACCCTGCGGGCCCTCCGCGCGGGACCGCGACCCCTTCGCGCCGGTGCTCGTGTGAGCGCGCCCGCGGTGATGACCGGGATCGCCCACGCGGTCCCCGGCGCGGTGCAGCGCCAGGACGACCTGTGGGACGGGTTCTTCGCCGGCCACTACGAGGGCTCAGAGCTCGCCGAGCGGGTGTTCGCCAACGCCGGCGTCGAGACCCGGCACGGCGTGGTCGACCCGACGCGGGAGGACATCTCGGGCTGGTCGACCGGGGAGCGCATGGCGCGGTTCGTGCAGGAGGCCATGCCGCTCGGCGACGAGGCGCTGCGCGCGGCGCTCGGCTCCGCGGGCATGACCCCCGACGACGTCGGCCTGCTCGCGGTCGTCTCCTGCACGGGCTACGCGACCCCCGGCCTCGACATCCTGCTCGCCCGCGACCTGGGCATGCCGGCCGACGTGCAGCGCCTCCACGTCGGGCACATGGGCTGCTACGCCGCCCTCCCCGGGCTGGCGGCGGCCGCCGACGCCGTCGTGGCGCGAGGCAAGACCGCCGCGCTGCTCTGCCTCGAGCTGACCTCGCTGCACGTCCAGCCCGCCACGGAGGACGCCGGGCAGATGGTCGCCCATGCCC
>CALMNS010000297.1 GCA_937871635.1 uncultured Solirubrobacter sp. | reverse complement strand
GAGCAGCAGCGCGTCGCGCTCGCCCGGGCGCTCTGCGCCGAGCCGGATCTCCTCATGCTCGACGAGCCCCTGGCCGCGCTCGACCCCAACCGCCGCGAGGGGCTGCGGCGGCTGATCGCCCGCGTGCAGGCCGAGCGCGGGCTGACCACCCTCGTCATCACCCACGATCGTGCCGAGGCGGCCGAGCTCGGCGAGCGGGTGGCGCTGATGCTCGAGGGGCGGATCGTCCAGCACGACGAGCCCCGCGCGCTCTTCGAGCGGCCCGTCTCGTCGGCGGTGGCCCGCTTCTTCGGGGTCCAGCCCCTGCGCGGGGAGGCGATCGGCGCCGGGGCCGGGACGTTCTCCATCCGGCCGGAGCACGTCGTCCTCGATCCGGCGGGGCCGCTCGAGGCCACCGTCGTCGAGGCCGTCTACGCCGGCGCCCACGTCCGGCTGACCCTCCGGCTCGCCGGCTCGCAGACGCGCCTCGAGGCCCACGTCGCGCCGGGCTCGGCCCCGCCGGCGGGGACCGAGGTGCGCCTCGAGCTGCCGGCCGACCGCCTCTGGCGGCTGCCGGGCGACGAGGTCAGCCCAGCGCCCGCCGGGCCATCGCGATCCGCTGGCCGACCGTGAAGAGCACCGCCGCGGCGAACCCGTAGGCGATCCACTCCGCCTGGCCCGGGAGCAGGCAGAAGAGCACGTAGGCCACGATCGTCTCCGTCCCCTCGGTGAGGCCGGCGGTGAAGCGCAGCGAGCGCTCGTCGCCGAGGCCCAGGCGCCGCTTCTCGATGAGCGAGGCGAAGGAGAGCAGCGCGACGTTGTTGAGCAGGTAGGCGGCGACGAGCACGGTGCAGGCGACCCGCGCGTCGGGGACGGCCACTGCGACCCCGACCACGAAGCCGCCGTAGACGACGCAGTCGGCCAGGAAGTCGAGGAAGCCGCCGAGGTCCGACGGCGGGTGGGCGGGATCGACTCGGGCGATCGCCCCGTCGAGCCCGTCGAGCGCCCGGTTGAGCAGCCACAGCCCGAGCGCCGGGAGCCACGCGCCGAAGCCGGCGGCCACGCAGGCCCCGAGCCCGGCGACCAGCCCGGCGGCGGTGGCCGCCCCGGGGG
>CALMNS010000296.1 GCA_937871635.1 uncultured Solirubrobacter sp. | reverse complement strand
CCGCGCGGGCGCGGCCGTTGAGGCCGGGAGCGGCCTCGTAGGCGACCGTGAAGCGGCCGGGCTCGACCGGGGTGACGCGCCAGCGGAACGTCTTCGTCTGCCCCGGGGCGAGGCGCCCGAGGGCCCAGGTGTTCGTGTACGCGCTGCTGCCGCCCCGCGGCCCTTCGTCGACGATCCACACCGGCCGGTCGTTGTCGGCGAGCCGCGGGTCGTCGACGGACCGCCCGAAGGCGGCGGGCGCCCCGCCCGGCTTGCGCGCGCCCGTCTTGACGGTGAGCGCGACGTTGGGGATCGCCTTGGAGTCGGCGTTGCGCACGCGGACGCTCAGCGTCGCCCGCTGGGCGAGGCGCTGCTCGGGCGGGAAGCTCGCGGAGACGACCTCGACGCGGTAGCGCCCCTCGCGCTCGTCGGCGTCCTGGCGCTCGGCCCCGCCACACCCCGCGAGGACGACGGCGACGGCCAGGGTCCAGGAGCGTCGCGGGGACATCGCGCGGTGACCATACATCGCCCCCGATTCGGCGGCTGCGGTTCGGCGCCAGGCGGGACGCCTGCCGGTTGGCACCCGGTTTCCCGGTGACGTACTCTCGGCGGTCCATGGTCCGCAACGTCGCCGATCGCGCCTTCCTGCCGGCCAAGAGCCTGCTCGAGGAAGTCGGCGACATGATGATCCTCACGGGCAAGACGCTCGTGTCGGCCCTGCGCCCGCCGTATCCCTACGGCGGCGAGTTCGTCGGGCAGTTCCTGTTCGCGCTCAAGCTGTGCTGGTTCCCGCTCGTGGTCTCCACGATCGCCTTCGGCTACGGGGCACCGGGGCTGCAGGCCGCGAACTTCCTCGTCCTCTTCGGCGCGCTCGACCGGCTGGGCGGCTTCTTCGTCCTCGCGTCGATCCGCGAGTTCGCCCCGACCGTCACCGCCATCGTGCTCGCCGGGGTGGCGGGCACCGCCATCACTGCGGACCTCGGCGCGCGCAAGATCCGCGAGGAGCTCGACGCGCTGCAGGTGCTCGGCGTGGACCCGGTCAAGAACCTCGTGGTCCCGCGCTTCCTGGCCCTCATGCTCGTCACCGGCCTGTTCAACATCTACGCCCTGATCTTCGGAGTCTTCGGCGGCGTCATCGCCACCCTGGTCAACGGCTCGTCGCTCGGCCCCTTCTGGGCCACCTTCTTCAACAACGCGTCGGTCACCGACCTGTGGGGATCGGTGCTCAAGACGACGATCTTCGGCGCGATCATCGCGATCGTCTGCTGTTACAAGGGGATGACCGCGTCGGGTGGGGCGGAGGGCGTCGGCCGCGCCGTCAACCAGTCCGTGGTCATCGCCTTCCTGGGGATCTTCGCCTTCAACTACATCTTCACGCAGACGCTCCTGGCGACCCACCCCGAGATCCTCAACCTGCGATGACCTGGCTCGCGGTCCCGAGGGACTGGCTCGCCACCTTCGGCGAGATCGTCAAGTTCGCCGGGCGCGTCGTGGGCGACGTCCTGCGCCTGCGGGTGCTGCGGTTCTTCGGCGAGGCGCTCCGCCAGGCCGGCGTGCTGATCCTCTCCTCCACGCTGGTCATCTGGGGGCTGATCTTCTTCATCGGCCTGACGGTGGGGATCGAGGCGGCGTACTTCAACCGCTCCGTCGGCTCTCCCGCCTACGCCGGCGTGTTCGCCGCCTGGGCCGACCTGCGGGAGCTGATCCCCTACGCGTTCGGCTACATGATGGCCGCCAAGGTCGGCACCGGGATCGTGGCCGAGCTCGGCTCCATGCGGATCTCCGACGAGATCGACGCGCTCGAGGTCATGGGGATCTCCTCGATCGTCTTCCTCTGCGCGACGCGCCTGGCCGCCGCCTGGCTCGTGCTCCCGTTCATGTACCTGGCCGGCATCGGGGCCGGGTTCTTCGCGAGCTACCTCGCGGTGGTGCAGCAGATCGGCGAGGTGTCCTCGGGCGGCTACTTCCTCACCTTCTGGATGTTCCAGAACCCGACCGACCTCCTCTACAGCGTCATCAAGGGCATGACGATGGCCACCGCGATCGTGCTGGTCGGCTGCTACTACGGCTACAACGCGGGCGGCGGACCGGTCGGGGTGGGGACCGCGACCGCGAAGTCGATGGTGCTCAACATCGTGCTCGTCCACCTGATCGGGATGATCGGCACCCAGCTCTTCTGGGGCGCGAACCCCAGAGCCCCAATCGGAGGTTAGGCATGCAATTCAGCGATCGTCACCGGGGCGAAGGCACCCCGACCGAACCGGACCGGGGCGGGCACGACCACGAGGGCGAGCAGGAGGCCTACGAGCAGCGCGACGCGCCGGCCCCGCCCGCCGAGGAGCCCACCCGCGAGGAGCCGGCTCGCGAGGAGCCCGCTCCCGACGAGCCGCGGGAGGCGGACGCCACCGAGTCGGGCTCGACCATCCAGAAGCCGTTCGCCGCGGCGGTGATGCGCGAGCCGGGCCAGGCCGACGGCTACGAGGCCGAGAAGCTGCGGGGCGCCCACGCCCGCGAGGAGCGCGCCCGCAGCATGGCGCCGCCCGGCGGCGACGTCAACGACGAGTACCGCTGGCACACGGGCACGAACCGCCCGACCGGCGTCCCCGACGCGGTCGAGTTCGTCGAGGTCCACAAGGCGTTCGGCCGCAACAAGATCCTCCGCGGGCTCAACATGGGGATCCCCGAGGGGAAGATCTCGATGATCCTCGGGCCGTCGGGCACCGGCAAGTCCGTGTGCATCAAGCACATGGTCGGCCTGCTCTACCCCGACGACGGCGACGTCCTCGTCCACGGCGAGTCGGTGCCGAACATGCGCGACGACGAGCTGTTCGCGATGCGCAAGAAGTTCGGCGTCCTGTTCCAGGACGGGGCGCTGTTCGGCTCGATGAACCTGTTCGACAACGTCTGCTTCCCGCTGCGCCAGCACACCGACAAGGCCGAGGAGGAGATCCAGGACATCGTCGCGCGCCGGCTGCGCGAGGTCGGCCTCGAGGGCGCGCACGACAAGTACCCCAACGAGCTCTCGGGCGGGATGCGCAAGCGGGCCGGCTTCGCCCGCGCCCTCGTCCTCGACCCGGACATCGTCCTCTTCGACGAGCCCGACTCCGGCCTCGACCCGGTGCGGACCGCGCTCCTGTGCGAGCTCATCCAGGAGATCCACGAGGAGAACGGCGGCGCCTACGTGGTGATCACCCACGACATCATGTCCGCCAAGCGCGTCGCCGAGCACATCTCCGTGCTGTGGAAGGGCCGCATCGTCGAGTCGGGGCCCGCCGAGGAGCTCTTCAACTCCGACAACATGTTCGTCCGCCAGTTCCTGTCGGGGGCTTCGCGCGGACCCCTCGGCATGGAGTAGGCGGGCGCCCCGTGGCTCCGTCGCTCAACCCCCGGTAAACACAGCCCGTGTACCGTCGCGCGCCGATGGTCGGAGAGGAGGAGAATTGACGCTGGCGCGTGGCGCCGCGCTCGTCGCGCTGGCGCTCGCCGTGGCCGTCGTCGCGCTGCTCCTGCTGCGGGGGGCCGAACGGGAGCGGTACGTCCTGTACTTCCAGAACGCGGGCCAGCTCGTCGAGGACAACGACGTGCAGGTCGGGGGCCGGCGCGTCGGCCGGATCCGCGACCTGAGCCTCACCGAGGACAACCAGGCCAGGATCGAGATCGAGGTCGAGCCGCCGTACGCCCCGCTGCGCCGGGGGACGAGCGCGGTCATCCGCCAGACCTCGCTGTCGGGCATCGCCAACCGCTACATCGCCCTCAACCCGGGCCCCGACTCCGCGCCGGAGATGGAGGAGGGCGCCGAGCTGCGCGCCGGGTCGACGACCGCGCCCGTCGACCTCGACCAGCTGTTCAACACCTTCGACGAGCGCACGCGGGGTGACCTGCAGAACCTGATCCAGGGCTTCTCGACCCAGTACGCCGGCAAGGGCGAGCAGGCCAACGCCGCGGCGCGCTACTTCAACCCCGCGCTGTCGGCGAGCCGGCGGTTGGTCTCAGAGCTCAACCGCGACTCGGGCACGCTGACGCGCTTCCTGGTCTCCACCTCCAAGGCGATGACCGCGCTGGCCGAGCGGCGCGACGACGTCTCGGGCCTCGTGCGCAACTCGGGCCAGGTGACGGGGGCGATCGCCCAGGAGAACGAGGCGTTCTCCACCGCGCTCGAGCGGCTGCCGACCACCCTGCGCAAGGGCAACACGACCTTCGTCAACCTCCGCTCGACGCTCTCAGACCTCGACCGGCTCGTCGACGAGTCCAAGCCGGCGACGCGCCGGCTGGCCCCGCTGCTGCGCGAGCTGCAGCCGCTGCTCGAGGAGTCGCGGCCCACGGTGCAGGACCTCTCGACGCTCTTCGGCCGCCCCGGCGCCGACAACGACCTGCTCGACGCAACGCGCAAGCTGCCCGGCCTCCAGCGCGTGGCCAGCCCGTCGTTCGCCAACCAGATCGAGGCGCTGCGCGACCTCCAGCCCGTCCTCGAGTTCGGCCGGCCCTACGCGCCCGACCTCGTCGGCTGGTTGCGCGACTTCGGCCAGACGACCGCGAACTACGACGCCAACGGCCACTACGCCCGCGTCCAGCCGATCTTCAACCCCTTCCGCTTCGAGGACGACCCGCAGGGCGGCCGGCTGACCGGTGTCCCCTCGGGCGAGCGCTTCAGCGGCCTGCGCAAGGGCGTGCTCAAGCGCTGCCCGGGCGCCGCCACCCAGCCCCCGCGGGACCGCTCGGCGCCGTTCACCGACGACGGCCGGCTGAGCGCCGAGGACTGCGACCCCGCGCTGGTGCCGCCGGGCGAGTGAGGCGCGTCCTCGGCATCCTGGCCCTCGCGGCCACCCTGACCGGCGTCGTCGTGTTCGGGACGGGCGCGGCCGGCGGCGGCGACAAGCCGTACCTGGTGCGGGCGATCTTCGACAACGCCTCGTTCGTCATCGCGGGGGAGGACGTCAAGGTCGCCGGCGTGGTGGTCGGCGCGATCGACTCGCTGCACATCACCGAGGACGACAAGGCCGCCGTGGTGCTGCGGATCGACGACCCCGGCTACCGGGACTTCCGCGCCGACGCCCGCTGCGCCGTGCGCCCGCAGTCGCTCATCGGCGAGAAGTTCGTCGAGTGCGAGCCGACCCGGCGGCGCGCGGCGGACGCCCCGCCGGCCCCGCCGCTGCGCGTGATCGAGCGCGGGCCGGGCAAGGGGCAGCGGCTGCTGCCGGTCGAGCGCACGAGCCAGTCCGTCGACCTCGACCTGCTCAACAACGTGATGCGCCTGCCCTACCGACAGCGCTTCTCGATCATCCTCAACGAGCTCGGCACGGGCCTCGCCGGTCGCGGCGAGGACCTCCGCGAGGTCATCCGCCGCGCCGACCCGGCGCTGCGCGAGATCGACGAGGTGCTCAACATCCTGGGCGACCAGAACGAGGAGCTCGTGGCGCTGGCCGAGAACTCCGACGAGGCGCTGGCCCCGCTGGCCCGGGAGAGGGCCCGCGTAACTTCCTTCATCGAGGGGTCCGCCGACGTGGCGCAGGCGACCGCCGAGCGCCGCGACGACCTCGAGGCCGACCTCGAGCGGCTCCCGCGGGTGCTGGCCGAGCTCTCCCCGACCATGCAGCGCCTCGGCGAGTTCTCCGAGGAGGCCGAGCCGGTCTTCGCCGCCCTGGGCGAGCGCTCCGACGACGTCAACGCGGTCTTCTCCGAGCTCGGGCCGTTCGCCCGCGCCGGTGTCCCCGCCTTCGAGACGCTCGGCGACGCCACCCGGGTCGGCCGGCCCGCCCTGCAGTCCGCGCGCCCGATCGTCTCGGACCTGCGGCGCCTCGCACGGCAGGCCAAGCCCGTCGGGGAGGACCTCTCGGAGATCCTCGAGTCCTTCCAGGAGACCGAAGGCATCGAGCGCCTGATGGACTTCTTCTTCTACCAGGTGGCCGCCATCAACGGGTTCGACGAGTTCGGCCACTACCTGCGGGCGCGGCTCCTGGTCAACAACTGCTCGGACTACAGCACGCGCTTCATCCAGGCCTGCTCGGCGAAGTTCCGCGCGCCGGAGTCGGCCACGGGCGAGGTCGCCTCGGCGGCCGACCCGTCGCCGTCGCCGTCGCCGGCGCCGAGCGCCACGCCGTCGCCCGCCCCGGAGGACCTCCCGGTCGTCGACGAGGTCTCGGCGACC
>CALMNS010000295.1 GCA_937871635.1 uncultured Solirubrobacter sp. | reverse complement strand
CGCGGAGGTGGCGCTGCTCGAGCGCGTGCGGGTCGTCCTCTGCCTCGGCTCGATCGCGTGGGGTGCGGGCCTGAAGCTGCGGGCCGCGCTCGGCGACCCGCCGCCCCGTCCGCAGCCCCGCTTCGATCACGGCGCGGAGCTCGGCGGCGAGCGCCTCGCGCTGCTCGGCTCCTTCCACCCCTCCCAGCAGAACACCTTCACCGGCCGGCTCGTGCCGGAGATGCTCGACGCCGTGCTGCGCCGGGCGCGCGAGCTCGGCGAGCGCTGAGTCGCGCCCGGCTGGGCCTCGGGCTCCGTACCCTGGGCAGATGCCGCTCTCTGCCTTCACCCCCCAGGTCAGAGACTGGTTCGGCCGGGCGTTCGCCGAGCCGACGGCCGCCCAGGCGCAGGCGTGGCCGGCGATCGCCACGGGCCAGCACACGCTGATCTCCGCCCCCACGGGCTCGGGCAAGACGCTCGCCGCGTTCCTCTGGGGCCTCGACCGGCTGGTGGCCGAGCCGCCACCGCCCGACCCGAAGGACCGGCGCACGCGGCTCGTCTACGTCTCGCCGCTCAAGGCGCTCTCCTACGACGTGGAGAAGAACCTCCGGGCGCCGCTGCGCGGGATCGGCTCCGCCCTGACGGTCGGTATCCGCACGGGCGACACGCCGCAGAAGGAGCGGCGCGACATGGTGCGCCACCCGCCCGACGTGCTGATCACCACGCCCGAGTCGCTCTACCTGATGCTCACGAGCCAGGCGCGGCAGATCTTCACCGGCACGGAGTGGGTGATCGTCGACGAGATCCACGCCGTCGCGCAGACCAAGCGCGGCGCCCACCTCGCCATCACGCTCGAGCGCCTCAACGCGATGGCCGACGTCGACGACGTCCAGCGCATCGGCCTGAGCGCGACGCAGAACCCGCTCGAGGAGGTCGGGCGCTTCATGGTCGGCCCCAAGCGCCAGTGCACGGTGGTCGACACGGGCGTCCGCAAGCCGCTCGACCTCCAGGTCCACGTCCCGGTGGAGTCGATGGTCGAGCCGGACGCGGGCGGGGCGGGAGGCGGTGCCGACCTGGCCGAGCTCGACCCCCTCCAGGGCGGCGAGGCGACCCGCAAGTCGATCTGGCCGGCGATCTACCCGAAGATCCTCGAGCTCGTCGAGGCCCACAAGTCGACGCTCGTGTTCGTCAACAACCGCCGGGCGGCCGAGCGCCTCGCGCTGCGGCTCAACGAGCTCGCCGAGAAGGAGATCGCCCGCTCGCACCACGGCTCGCTCGCGCGCGAGGAGCGCCTGATCGTCGAGGAGCAGCTCAAGGCGGGCGAGCTCCCCTGCCTGGTGGCCACCAGCTCGCTCGAGCTCGGCATCGACATGGGCGCGATCGACCTCGTGCTCCAGGTCGAGTCGCCCAAGTCGGTCACCGCCGGGCTGCAGCGGATCGGGCGCGCCGGCCACAACGTCGGCGAGACGTCCAAGGGCCGGATCTTCCCGAAGTTCCGCGCCGACCTGCTCGAGTGCGCCGTGGTCGCCAAGCGGATGCGCGAGGGGCTCATCGAGATGACCGTCGTGCCGCGCAACCCGCTCGACGTCCTCGCCCAGCAGATCGTCGCCATGGCCGCGAGCGCCGACGACGACGACGCACCGCTCCTGGTCGACGACCTGATGGCCCTGCTCGGCCGCACGCACTCCTACGCGGAGCTCAGCCGCATCCAGCTCGAGAACGTGCTCGACATGCTCGACGGCCGCTATCCGTCCGAGGAGTTCGGCGACCTGCGGGCGCGCATCGTGTGGGATCGCGTGGCCGGCACCATCCGGGCGCGCAAGGGCGCCCGCGCCCTGGCGATCACCAACGCGGGGACGATCCCCGACCGCGGCCTGTTCTCCGTCAACCTGCCCGACGGCCGCCGCGTCGGCGAGCTCGACGAGGAGATGGTCTACGAGGCCCGGCCGGGCCAGACCTTCCTGCTCGGGGCGACGTCGTGGCGCATCGAGGAGATCGGCCGCGACCGGGTGATCGTCTCGCCCGCGCCCGGCGCTCCCGGGGCGGTGCCGTTCTGGCGCGGGGACTCCGTCGGGCGCCCGCGCGAGCTCGGCGAGGCGATCGGCGCCTTCTCGCGGTGGGCGGTCGACCAGTCGTCGGAGACGCTGCAGGAGGAGTACTCGCTCGACCCGCTGGCGGCGGGCAACCTGCTCGAGTTCCTCCGCGAGCAGCAGGAGGCGACCCGGGTCGTGCCGAGCGACCGGACCATCGTCATCGAGCGCTTCCGCGACGAGATCGGCGACTGGCGGCTCTGCATCCTCTCGCCGTTCGGCGGCCGGGTCCACGCCGCCTGGGGGCTGGCGCTCAGCGCCCGGATCCGCGAGGAGTACGGCCTCGAGTCCGACGCCATCTGGTCCGACGACGGGATCATCATCCACCTCCCCGACGCCGACGAGCCGCCGGGGGCGGAGCTCGTGCTCATCGAGCCCGACGAGGTGGAGGACAAGGTGGTCGCCGAGCTCGGCGGCTCGGCGCTGTTCGGCGCGCGCTTCCGCGAGAACGCGGGGCGCGCCCTGCTCATCCCCCGCGCGTACCCGGGGCGGCGCACGCCGCTCTGGCAGCAGCGCCTGAAGTCCCAGACGCTGCTCGAGGTCGCCAAGCGCTACGCGCAGTTCCCGATCATCCTCGAGACCTACCGCGAGTGCCTGCGCGACGTGCTCGACGTGCCGGGGCTCACCGGGCTGCTGCGCCAACTGCACTCCCGCGAGCTCTCCCTGGTCGAGGTCGAGACGCCGACCGCCTCGCCCTTCGCGAGCTCGCTGCTCTTCGACTACGTCGCCTCCTACATGTACGAGGGCGACACGCCCAACGCCGAGCGGCGCGCGGCGGCCCTCTCGCTCGACCGCGACCTCCTGCGCGAGCTGCTCGGGCAAGAGGAGCTGCGCGACCTGATCGACCCGGACGCGCTCGCGTCGGTCGAGGCGGACCTCCAGCGCCTGAGCGAGCGCACGCAGGCCGACTCGGTCGACGCGCTGCACGACGTGCTGCGGCGCGTCGGCGACCTGACCGAGGACGAGGTGGCGGTCCGGGTGGCGCCGGGCGCGGGCGACCCCGGCGAGCTGCTGCTCACGCTGGCCGCCGAGCGG
>CALMNS010000294.1 GCA_937871635.1 uncultured Solirubrobacter sp. | reverse complement strand
GGCGTGGGCCCGCGCCACCCGCGCGAGCGTCGCCACCAGCCGGTCGGTGCCGTTCCGCCGCCAGGCGCGACTCGGCGAGCGGTGCAGGATCGGGTCCCAGGTCCGCAGCGTCGCCGTGCGGGCCGGGAGCCGGACCCCGTGGCGCAGGTGGCCGTCGGTCGGCGTGCCCTCGGCGACCGAGCGCGGGCGCGGGGGCGAAGGCGAAGGCGTCGCCTCGGGCGCGCTCACCGCCCCCAGGACGGCGACCAGCAGCGCCAGCCAGCTCACGCCGAGGGAAAGGCGCCCGCCGGCCACGGCGCGCCCGAGTAGCGCTCGAGCACCGGCCCGGGCGGTGGAAGGACCTCCGCGAAGGCGTCGGTCCGCTCGACCGTGCCGGCGAAGATCCGGGCGAACGGATCGTCGGCGAACGCGTCCGGCGCCCGCGCCACGGTGATCGCCCCGCCGTAGTGCGAGGCGTCGAGCGACAGGGTGGAGACGCAGACGAGGTCATCGCCGAGCCGCGCGAACCACCAGGCGAGCGCGTCGCGGCGCGCCTGCTGGACCTCGGGCGCGTCGAACAGGACCCGGGCCGCCGGGTCCGGCGACGCGCAGACGTGCGCCCAGGCGCCGGGGACCCCGGCACCCGGCCCGGCAAGGCAGCGCGCGTCGATCCCGAAGCGGCGTCCCTTCCACGTCCAGTCCGCCCACGCGGCCATTCACAGCTCCCAGTCCGGGCGGATGGCGCGGGAGATCGTCCGCAGGTCGAGGCGCAGCTCCTCGAGCGTCGGGCGGCCGAGGTACCAGTAGCCCGGATAGGCGGCGTGGATGGTGAGGTCGGGCCGGAGGGTGAAGACGAAGGGCTGGTAGGGCCGGTGCTTCGTGTCGGTGGTCTCCTCGAGGCCGAGCGGACCGAGCCAGCGCCGCTCGGCGTCGGAGAGGAACGCGAAGCGGGCGCCCAGGCCGGCCCGGAACGCGGCCTGCACCTCCGGCGGATCGACGCTGACCACGACGATCCGGGCGTAGGCGACCTCGAGCTCGTCCTGCAGCGCGACCAGCCCGCGCAGGAACCGCTGCTCCTTCGGGCACCACCATCCGCGCGAGAAGCAGAGGACGAGCGGGTCGCCGCCCGGCAGCTCGGCGAGGCGGCGCGGACGGCCTTCGTGGTCGGGCAGCTCGAGATCCGGGAAGCGCTCGCCCGGAGTGAGGGTCGATCCCGTCATCCCGACATTGTGCTCGAGCGCTCCTTACAGAACGCGAACGGACACTCGAACGCGCCAGGCTCCGCCCTCGGGCTTCAGTTCCCCTCCCCAGCGGCCGACCACCGGGCAGTGAGCGCATCTTCCGATCCACTGCGACCCGTCAATCGATCCGGCCGCGCGCGCGGCGCGGGGCGCGGGACGCTGGCGGCCACCCTGGTCGCCGCCGCGGTGGGC
>CALMNS010000293.1 GCA_937871635.1 uncultured Solirubrobacter sp. | reverse complement strand
GTCCTGCTGCGTCCCTACCGCGGGCGCACCGCGCTCATGTTCGTCTCGGTCATCCTCGCCACCGCCGCCGCGCTGGCGCCGCCGCCGCTGGCCAAGCTCGCCATCGACGACGGGATCATCCCCGGCGACCTGGCGACGCTCAACTGGGTGGTGGTCGCCTTCCTCGTCTCGGCGCTCGTCGGCTGGGGCGCCACCTACGCCCAGACCTACCTGGTCGGCTGGATCGGCCAGCGCGTCCTGCAGGACCTGCGGGCGCAGGTCTTCGCCCATCTGCAGACGCTCTCGGTCGGCTTCTACGAGCGCCGCCAGGCGGGCGCGATCATCTCGCGGCTCACGAACGACGTCCAGGCGCTCGACCAGCTCGTCACCGACGGGGTGGTCACCCTGGTCGGCTCCACGCTGCTGCTGCTGGGCACGGCGGTCATCCTCTTCGTCCTCGACGCCGAGCTGGCGCTGCTCACCTACCTCGTCTTCCCGGTGCTCGGGATCGCCTCCTTCGCGTTCCGGATCGTCAGCGCCGACGCCTACCGGCTCACGCGCGAGAAGGTCGCCGCGATCACCGCCTACCTGCAGGAGTCGCTGTCGGGCATCCGCGTCGTGCGGGCCTTCGCGCAGGAGCCGCGCCACCTGCGCCGCTTCTCCGAGCTCAACGCGGACAACCGCGACGCGAACATGCGCACGGTCAACCTCAACGCCGCGTACTTCCCGGGCGTCGAGCTCCTCTCCGGGCTGATGACCGCCGGCCTCATCCTCTACGGCGGCACCCAGGTCATCGACGGGGAGATGCAGATCGGCGTCATCGTGGCCTTCGTCGCGGCGCTCAACGGCTTCTTCGACCCGATCCAGTCGCTCTCGCAGCTCTACACGACCTACCAGGCGGGCATGGCGGCGCTCGACAAGATCTTCGAGCTGCTCGACGTGGAGCCGGAGATCGTCGACCGGCCGGGGGCCGTCCCGCTGGGCCGGATCCGGGGGGAGATCGTCTTCGAGGACGTGGGCTTCTCCTACGGAGGCGAGGGCACCGGCGAGGCGCTGAGCGACCTCTCCCTGGTAATCCCGCCGGGCCAGACGGTGGCGCTGGTCGGATCGACGGGGGCCGGCAAGTCGACCTTCGCCAAGCTCGTCGCCCGCTTCTACGACCCGACGAGCGGGCGGGTCCTCGTCGACGGCCACGACCTGCGCGACGTCACCGCCGACTCGCTGCGCTCGCAGATGGGCATCGTGCCGCAGGAGGCCTTCCTGTTCTCGGGGACCGTCGCGGAGAACATCGGCTTCGGGCGGCCGGGGGCGACGGACGCCGAGGTGCGCGAAGCCGCCCGCGAGGCGGGCGCCCACGACTTCATCGCCGCGCTCGAGCACGGCTATGAGACGGAGGTCGGCGAGCGCGGCGTGCAGCTGAGCGCCGGCCAGCGCCAGCTCGTCGCCTTCGCCCGGGCCCTGGTCGCCGACCCCCGCATCCTCGTGCTCGACGAGGCGACCTCGAACGTCGACATCCACACGGAGGGGCGCATCGAGGAGGGCCTGCGCCGGCTCCTCGCCGGGCGCACGGCGATCGTGATCGCCCACCGGCTCTCCACCATCCGCCGCGCCGGGCGCATCGTCGTCCTCGACCACGGCCGCATCGTCGAGCAGGGCACCCACGACGAGCTCATCGAGCTCGAGGGGGCGTACTGGAGCCTCTACCGCGACTGGGCGGAGCAGGCCGCGGCGGTGTGAGCGGTCGCTGGGCCTGACTGCGCTCTGCGCTCGACCCAGAGAGCTCCGGGACTAGGACTCGAACCTAGACTAACGGGACCAGAACCCGGCGGGCTGCCAATTACCCCATCCCGGAAGGAGGCGGGCAGTATAGCCGGGGACGCCGCGCTTCCGTCCGGCCCTCATGGGAACGTACGTTTGTGGCAGCGCAACGGTCCTCACGCCCCGGCGAGACGCGGGAGGAGGTGGCGCGCCTCCTGTGCCGCGGCCTGAGCCAGGGCGAGGTCGCCCGGCTCCTCGGCCTCTCCAAGCCGACGGTCTGCTACCACGCCCGGCGCCTGGGTATCGCCGGCGACGACCGGTTCAGCCGGCGCCACGACTGGGCGGCCATCCGCGGCTACTACGAGGCGGGGCACTCCCTCGCCGAATGCGAGGCTCGGTTCGGGTTCTCCCGGCAGACCTGGTTCGAGGCGGTCAAGCGCGGCGACATCGTCCCTCGTCCGGTGGCGATGAGCATCGAGGCGCTGCTCGCCTCGCCGCGCAGCCGCAATCACCTCAAGTCGCGCCTCATCGCCGCCGGCCTCCTGGAGGAGCGGTGCTCGTCGTGCGGGATCGTCGACTGGCTCGGCGCGCGCCTCGCGCTCGAGCTCCATCACGTCAACGGGATCGGGAACGACAACCGCCTGGAGAACCTGACGCTGCTGTGCCCCAACTGCCATTCGCAGACGGAGAGCTGGGGCGGGCGCAACCGCGCTCGACCAGTCCGATCGGCCGAAGGTGGTTGAGCCTGGGCCCCAGGGGTAGGGAGAGCCTGCTCGTGACGATCCGCCCACCGGGTAGGCTCGGGCCTTCAGCATCCGTGTCGGGACGCGCCACTCCTGTCGAACACAGGGCGGCGCCGGACCAGCTCCTGCCATCCACGTCGCTCAGAGGACGCGCACGATCGATGCACGCCGCCGCTGTCACCCCATATCGCGCGAAGCTCCTGGAGCTCGATCCCGACCTCGGTCGGCACCTTGACGAGAGCCGGGCCGAAGCGGCCACGCGTCGGCTCGTGGTCGAGGTCGAGACCCTTCGCCGCGGCCCGTGGTCTCCGCCGCAGACCGCCGCCGGTGCCGAGCCGTTCGGCCTGCTCGTCCTCGAGGGCCTCGTCGTCCGCGAGGCGACGGTGGGCGAGCACCCGTGCGCCGAGCTCGTCGGACCGGGTGACGTCATCCGGCTCGGCGGCGAGCACGAGGCGGACGAGCTCCTGCCCCGCAACCTCGATTGGACGGTGCTCGCCCCGACCGTCGTCGTGCCGCTCGACGCCGAGCTCCTCACCGCCGCGGCCCCGTGGCCCGAGGTGGTGAGCTCGCTGATCGACCGCGCCGGTCGCCGCGCCGACCGCCTGATCGTGCTGCAGGCCATCACCTACCTGACGCGGGCCGACGACCGGCTCCTCGCCCTGCTCTGGTACCTCGCCGAGCGCTGGGGTCGCGTGGTGGTGGAGGGCGTGGTCCTCACGCTCAAGCTGCCGCACCGGACCCTGGCGGGCATGGTCGGCGCCCGCCGGCCGAGCGTGACCACCGCCCTCGGGCAGCTCATGGCCCGCGGGGACGTCGAG
>CALMNS010000292.1 GCA_937871635.1 uncultured Solirubrobacter sp. | reverse complement strand
GTGCTACGGGGCGACGGTAGGGCTGCTGGCGTGCGCCGGGGCGCTGGCCGGGCTCGCCATGGCGCCGGCGCCGGCGACCGTCCTGGCCCTCGCCGCCGCCGTCCTCATCACCGGCGCCTTCCACGAGGACGGCCTCGCCGACGCCGCCGACGGGCTCGGCGCCCACGTCCCGCGCGAGCGCAAGCTCGAGATCATGCGCGACTCGCGGGTCGGGACCTACGGCTCGCTCGCCGTCGTCCTGCCGCTGCTGCTCGCCTACGCGGCGCTCTCCCCGCTCGACGCGGAGGACTTCGCGCGCGCGGTGGTCTGCGGCCACGTCCTCGGTCGCTGGTCGACGCTCCCGCAGGCCTTCTTCCTGCCGGGCGCCCGCGAGTCCGGGGCCGGTGCGCTGGTGGCGGTCT
The DNA here is from genome assembly GCA_937871635.1 of uncultured Solirubrobacter sp. Taxonomy (GTDB): domain Bacteria; phylum Actinomycetota; class Thermoleophilia; order Solirubrobacterales; family Solirubrobacteraceae; genus JACCYI01. Next base: position 1,174 of record CALMNS010000292.1, on the reverse strand, counting down.
CGCTGCCGGCGCTCCTCGCGGGCACGGCGGTGGCGGCGGGGGTCGCCGTCGGGCTCGGCGGCGTGCTCGGCGGGCTCGTGGCCCTCGGGGTGGCGATCCTGCTCGGGCTCGTCTGCGCGGTCGGCTTCGTGCGCGTCCTCGGCGGGGTGACCGGCGACACGTTCGGCGCGGTCAACAAGCTGACCGAGGTCGCGACCTACGTCGCCCTCGTCGCCGTGTGGGGCGCTTGACTCTCACCCTGGGTGAGACGGTGGGGTGTCCGGCATGACCTCCACCACCCGCAGCTCCACCACCCACAGCACCCCCGAGCTCGCCGAGCTCCCGGCGCGGACCGTCCTCGCGATCGACGGGCAGGGCGCCCCCGGCTCCCCGGCGTTCGCCGCCGCCATCGCCGCGCTCTACGCCGCCCTGGGGGCCGACGCGCCGCTCGAGGGGACGTGGTGGTCGGGCGACGACCCGCTCCGCCTCGACCTCGACCTCGACCGCCCGGACGGCTGGCGCTGGACGCTCAGCCTGCCCGTCACGCGGCCCGGCCCGGTTGCCCGGGCCGGCGACGGCGGCGTCCGGATCGAGGAGCGGCCCTCCGAGCGCGTCGCCCGGCTCGTCCATCACGGCCCCTACGAGGACGAGGGCCCTTCGCTCGAGGCGCTGCGCGGGTTCGTCGGCGAGTCCGGCCTCGAGCTCGCCGGGCCGCACACGGAGACCTACCTCACCGACCCACGGACCACGGCGCCGGCCGACCTGCGCACCGAGCTCCGGGTCCCGGTCCGCGAGGCCGGGTGACCGACCCGGGGCTCATGCCGATCGGGCGGCTCGCCCGGCTGAGCCGGCTCACCGTCCGCGCCCTGCGGCTCTACGACGAGGAGGGGCTCCTGGTCCCGGCCTGGATCGACCCGGACTCGGGCTACCGCTACTACCGTGCCGAGCAGGTGCGCCGGGCGACGACCATCGCCCTGCTGCGCTCGCTCGGCGTCGGGCTCGAGACGGTGCGGGCGGTGCTCGACGCCTCCGACCCCGGGGTCCTGGCCGAGGTGCTCGCCTCCGAGCGTGACCGGGCCGAACGCGAGCTCGACGAGCGCCGGGCGGCCCTGCGCAGCATCGAGCGGCTCCTCCGCGTCCCGAGCGGCCTGCCCTACAGCGTCGCGATCGGCGAGCGCCCGGCGCGCCGCCTGGT
>CALMNS010000291.1 GCA_937871635.1 uncultured Solirubrobacter sp. | reverse complement strand
GCGCTGCGCCGGCTCGCCGAGCACGGCTTCCGCCTGGCCGTCCTCACCAACTCCGGCGCCGACGGGGGCCGCACGACCCTCGAACGAAACGGCCTGGCGGGGCACTTCGAGGCGATCCTCGGCGTCGACGCGGTCCGCAGCGTCAAGCCCCATCCGAGCACGTACCGCCACGCCGTCGCGGCGCTCGGCGCCGAGCCCCGCGCCGTGACGCTCGCCGCCGCGCACGACTGGGACCTCACCGGCGCGAAGCGCGCGGGGCTGCGCACCGCGTTCGTCGGTCACGGGCTCCGGCGCTTCAGCCCGGCGGCGGAGCCGCCGGACGTCGAGGCGGCCGGTCTCGAGGATCTGGCCCGGCGGATGGTCGCGGGCGCCGGGAGATGATCCCGGAGCGCCGGTACCGGGCGTGACCCGCCGGGTCGCCCTCTGGTTGACCGGGCTCGCGGCGCTCGGGCTCCTGGCGGTGCTCGTCGGGCTCGACACCCGCCTCCACGACGCGGGCGGCCCCGGGATCGTCCCCTTCGAGCTGGCCGGCAGCGCCGCCCGGGCCGACGCCATCCTCGCCGAATGGGGCCCGGACGGACGGGACACCGCGCGGCTCTCCTTGCGGCTCGACTTCGCCTTCCTGATCGCCTACGGCGCCTTCTACGCCCTCGCGGCCGCCGCGGCGCGCGACCTCGCGCGCGCTCGCGGATGGTCCCGGCTCGTCCCCCCGGCGGCCCTCGTCCTCGCCGTGCCGCTCGGGGCCGCGCTCCTCGACGCGGTGGAGAACGTCTTCCTCCTGCTCACGATCGGCGACGCCGGACCGTGGGCCCCGCGCCTCGCCGCCGTCTTCGCCGGCGGCAAGTTCGTCCTCACCGCCGCCACCGCCGCGTACGTGCTCATCGTGCTGGCCCGAGGCGCCGCCGGGGCGGTCCGGTCCCGCTGAGACCGAGTCGCACCCCGGCCATGGCGGTCCGACTCGTGCACATCACACAGGCCTGCCGGCACGCAGCCGGCGATCCGGTCGAGACCTCATCCAGGTGGCGTAGGCCGCCCGGGATGACCCCATGAACGCACCACGCGACATGACCGGATCCGAGCCCGAGGCAGGATCGAGCCGCTCGAGGTCCTCGCGCACGTCCCGTTCCTCATGATCACCGCGGGACCGCGACCGGTGCGTCGACGACCTCGGCCGAGTCGCCGACGCTGATAATGCCGGGTCGCACGACGGCGGAGTTGAGGGCGAGCGTGCCGTCGAAGCGCCGGCGGATGTCGCGGAGCACGTCGACGTCCTGGCTGAGCGTGTCGGGGTCGTAGGTCGTGACGATGCAGCGCCCCCGGAGGGAGTGCAGCAGGACGACGAGCTCGCCGACGACGAGCAGCTTGCCCTCCCATTCCCGTTCGGTCAGGCCGGCGACACCCCCGATGACGATGTTCGGGCGAAGTCGCCGCCCGTCTTGACCGAAGGCGGCGATGGCCCCGTCCGTGGCGACGAGCAGGGGGAGGATGTCGAAGCGCTCCTGCGGCGAGTCCCGCTTGACCAGGGCCGCGGTGGGGCCCGCGGCGGTCTTGACGTCGCGGGCGACATCGACGTCGTCCCAGCGGCGGCCATCGACGAGCGCGGCGTCGCCGGCGCCCGTTGTGGCGTGCAACCCGAGCAGCGCGGGTCGGGTACGCGCGGTGACCAGTCCGTTGACGTCCTGTACCTGGACGAGGCGATCGCCGTGGATGCCGTCGGCGCCCACCTCGGCGCTCTGCAGCGGCTCGCCGCCCATCGACTTCACGGGGTAGCGCCACAGCTCGGCGACGTGCAGGGCCATCAGGACCTCCCGCGGGTCGGGGCGTCGCTGCGGCGGGCGGTGTCCTCGTCGAGCGGCGGGCGGATGTCGGTCGGGCTGGGCATGGGCGTCTCCTCTGCGTGCGCGAGGCGCCGGGCGTACCGGCGCCTCGGATGTGTTGGGGTCAGGCGGCGGCGTCAGGGCCGAAGATCTCGTCGCGCTCACCCCGGACGAGCAGCGTCGGCGGCTGGTGGTCGCGGAATTACTGCTGGAACGCGGGATCCTTATCGAGGTTCAGGCGGCAGTCGTCCGAGAACCCGATCGTGGCCACGCGAGGCATGAGGAACGGGGGAGGCGAGAAGGAGGGCATGAGCGGAGGGACTCCACCGCCTTACGGCACTATGACGGTTGGGCCGGGTACCATAGCACCCTTCAACCGCCTTTGAAATGAAAGACGGTTGGCGGCGGTAGGATGGGACCGTGACCAAGGGACCTGACCCACGCCCGCTGACCGGCGAGCCGCTCGCCCTCGACCTCCTCAACACGACGTGGGTGGACGAGGCCGGGCTCCACGACCTGCTCGACGACTCCGAGCGCGCCCGGACCTGGCTCAAGCGCTGGCAGCTCGACGAAGCCGCCGGTCCGCGTGCGCTCGAGAACCTGCGCTCCGCACGCGCCGCTCTCCGCGGCCTTCTCGAGCACCCCGACGACGAGGGCGCTCAGGCGGCGCTCGACGCCGTCCTCGCGCGCGGTCGGGTGCGGCTGACGTTCGACGCCGGCCACCCCGGTGAGCGCGTCGAAGTGCCGGCGCCCTGGCGGGCGTCATGGCTCGCGGCCCGCGACCTCCTTCAGCTGCTCGAGCACCGCCCCGACCGGATCAAGCCCTGCGCCAACCCGGACTGCGTCCTGTGGTTCGCCGACACGACCCGCTCGGCCACCCGCCGCTGGTGCTCGATGACCGGCGGCTGCGGCAGTCGACTCAAGGCCAGACGCCACTACGACCGCCAGCGCAGCCAGCCGCCCGGGTAGCCCGCGCGCCGGTTCGGCCTGCCGTCCTCACGCGCACGCCACGGCTTCCCAGAGCCGGGCGCCCGCTGAGGTACTGTCTCGTCGATGGCGCAGGAGGAGCTCATCGCCCTCGAGCGAGACGGCTGGGAAGCGCTGTCCACGAGTGGAGAGGCCGCTCGGGCGTTCTACGAGCGGGTGCTCGACCGCACGGTGGTGATGCTGCTCCCGGGCGGCATGGTGCTCGACGAGCGCGGGGCGATCGTCGACTCGATGAGCGGGCCGCCCTGGTCGACGTTCGAGCTCGACGACCTCCGCTGCCTTCTGCCGACGTCCGACACCGGGGTCGTCACCTACGGCGTGGTGGCGCGGCGGGGCTCGCAGGAGTACTCGGCGCTCATGAGCAGCGTCTACGTGCGCCGCGAGAGCGCGTGGAAGCTGACGTTCCACCAGCAGACGCCACGCTGAGCTCCTCGGCGGAGTGCGTGCCGGGCTCGGCCCGGTAGACGACAGCGCGCCGAGAGCTCGGCCATCAGCTCGACGGGGCCGGCCGGGCCGGATGGATGCGCACACCACGGGCGGCGGCGGAGTAGGGTCTCGAGGACACAGGAGGGAGCGCTGGTGCCGGAGCGGATCGACGTGGCGGTGGTGGGCGCGGGCCCGTTCGGCCTGTCGGTGGCAGCGCACGTCGCCCACCGGCGGGTACGGGTGTTCGGCGAGCCGATGCAGACGTGGCGGACGCGGATGCCGCCCGACATGCGTCTGCGCTCGGACTGGAACGAGACCTCCCTGTCGGCGCCGAGCGATCGCGGGTCGATCGACGTCTGGTCGCGCGCCGTCGGCGAGCAGCGGGAGGAGCCGATCCCGCTGCCGAAGTTCCTGCGCTACGCCGACTGGTTCCGGCGCACCTTCGTGCCGGAGAACGACCCGTCCGACGTCGTCGGCGTCGATCGGGCCGGCGGGCGGTTCCGGGTGGCGACGGCCGGAGGCGACGAGGTCGAGACCCGACAGGTCGTCGTCGCGGTCGGGGTGACGCCGTTCGCCTACGCCCCGCCGCCCTTCGACGCGGTCATGGGGGACGGCGTGCGCTTCGCCATCGACCGGCAGGACTACACGGAGTACAGCGACCGGCGCGTCGTGGTCGTCGGTGGCGGTCAGGGCGGTCTCGAGGCGGCGGCGCTCGCCCGCCGCGCCGGAGCCGACGTGGAGCTGCTGATCCGCTCGGAGCTGCGCTGGTTCACCGACCGCGAGCCGTTCAAGCCGCGCGGCCGGCTGCAGCAGGGGATCTATCGTCTCGCGTATCCGCTCGTCGGCTACGGTCCCCCGCCGCTCAACCGGCTCGCCTTGCATCCCGACCTGTTCGCGGCGCTCCCCGCGCCCGCCCGCCGGCGCGTGGCGCGGCGCATCCTGCGCGCCGGGGGCTCGCCGTGGGTGCGCAGCGAGGTGGAGGGGCGCGTCCGGGTGACCGAGGGCGTCGCGGTGCGCGGGCTCGAGCGCCGCAACGGGAGGATGCAGCTACAGCTGAGCGACGGCTCGCGGCGCGAGGCGGACGCGGTGATCGTCTCCGCGGGCTTCCGGTTCTCGATGGACCGCCTGGCGTTCCTGTCGCCGGCCGTGCGCGCCGCGGTCGCCACGCGCGACGGCTGGCCGGTGCTCGACCGCTGCTTTCGCTCCAGCGATCCGGACATGCTCTTCGTCGGCTTTGCGGCGGAGCGTCACTTCGGCCCGATCGCGCGGTTCGTGTCCGGCAGCCGCTTCAGCGCCAACCGAGCCTATGAGGCGCTGGTGGCGTGAGTCACCTGACCCCTGAGGCGCTTCGCGAGGCGGCGCGCAGGGGCCATGTCCTCGAAGTAGAGCCGGTGCAGGCGCGGCGATCGCTTCAGGCGCAGCCGCGCGCGAATGGTCATCACCTGCGCCGCGGCGTAGGCGCGACCGCGCACGCCGGAGGCGGCGCTGAAGCCGTGATGCAGCGGCTCGAGGCCGTCGGCGAGCTCGAGCTTGTACCGCTCACCGCCCCCAAGGAACTCGACCCGGGTCAGGCCCTCGTCCGCGGCGCTCTCGATGGCGTCGAGCGTGTTGATCAGGCCGGGTGACCAGCGCGACAGCGAGGGATCGAAGGCCAGGCGGTGGACGTACATGCGCCCCTCGAGCGCGAGCCAGTAGTGGAACGCCACTGCGCGCCCGTCGACTCGCAGGGTGACGATCCGCGCGACGTCGAGCGCGGCAAGGCGGGGCAGCGCCGCGCGCTGGAACCGCTGCCCCACCGGCGTCGCGAACCCGGAACCGTCCGGCCTGCCCTCCCAGCGCAGCTCGTGCAGCTCGAACGCCTCCTCGAGCGCCGGTCCGAGCTCGTCGATCGTTCGCGCGACCGTCGTCGACACCCCGCCCAGCTCGTCGAGCTGGCGACGCCGGCGCCGATGCAGCTGGCGCTTCTTCGACGAGGTCTTCTCGCGATAGACGGCGTCCCACCCCGGCGTGAGGTCGAGCGTGGGCGCTTCGATCCGCTCGATCGAGTCGAGCCGCGGGCCGAGCGTGGCGGCGATCCGACTCGTGGGCGTCAGGCCGTGCAGGTCGGCCACGTCGCAGCCGGCCTCGAGGCGCTCGACGAGCCCATCGGCGACGTCGGTGTCCGCGGAGCCGGCGAGCAGCAGGTCGGGCAGCACCGCCGTGCGGCCGCCCATGAAGGTGGCCACGCGCAGGCCGGCCCGGGATCGCACGGCGATCGGGAGCGCCCCCGCCAGCCGTCCTTCACGGTAGGCGACGTGCACGGCCACCTGGGCACCGTGCGCCGCGTGGCGCCACCACTCCGCGAGCCAGGCGTGAAGCAGGAACGGGCTCGGGCGCTCCATCGCGCGGACCAGGTCGTCCCATTCACCGGTGAGCGCCTCGAAGTGGTCGAGGTCGGTGATCGTCGCGAACGTCGGTAGCGACACGCTGCCGGGCGGCGAGACCGTCGCCATCCTAGGCCTCTCGGGTCTGGCGTCGGAGCAGTCGACGTGGATCCAGGACCCCGATCACGAGCAGCACCGTGCGGACACACACCGCGAGATCCACGATGAGACTGCCGTGTCGCATGTACCAGAAGTCGTAGGAGAGCTTCTCGGCGGAGCTGACGGCATCGGCCGCGTAGCCGAACCGCACTTGAGCCCAACCCGTCATGCCCGGCCGCATGAGCAGCCGGCGATTCCAGAACGGGACGGTCGTCTCGAGCTGGGCGACGAACTCCGGGCGCTCCGGCCGCGGTCCGACCATCGACATGTCGCCTTTGAGCACGTTCCAGAACTGCGGCAGCTCGTCGAGGTGCGTGAGCCGCAGGATCGAGCCGACCGTCGTGCAGCGCGGGTCGCTGGGCTGCGCGTACACGGGCTCCCCCGGTTGCTCGGCCGTGAGGCGCATCGTGCGCAGCTTGCAGATCGTGAAGCGCCGCCCGCCTTCGCCGACACGGACCTGGCGATAGATCGCCGGGCCCGGCGTGGTCTTCACGAGCAGCGCGAGCAGCGCGATCAGCGGTGCGGTGAGGAGCAGTCCGAGCCCAGCGACGACGATGTCGAACCCACGCTTGGATGGGCGGCGGTCCGCCCGCTGGCGCAGGTGGAGCAGGCTCATGAACCAGACGGGCTTGAGGTGCGCGAGCGGCACGCAGCCGAACGCGTCCTCGAAGAAGCAGGAGAGACCGGCGACGCGAAAGCGGCAGTCGGTCAGGTCGAGGAGGCGGTCGAGCGCGTGGTCGCAGATCTGCTCGTCGGTCAGCACGATGAGGTCCGGGCGCTGCTGCCGGACGACGGCGGCGAGCTCATCGAGGTCCCTGAGCGCGGCGGGCTCGCCTGATCCCAGGCCACCGAGCACCTCGAACGGGGTGCCCGGCTGGCGACTGGCGGCCGCGGCGACATCGGCGACGGCGCTCGACCCGATCACGAGCACGCGGCGCTTCGCAGCGGGCCTGCGGACGACCGACTCCCAGATCCCGCTCGAGGCGAGCACTCCGAGCGCCGCCCCCAACAGCGCCGGGATCGACAGACCGAGCCCGGTGACGTACGGGTTGAGCGCCGCGATGCAGATGAGGCCGGTCGCCGCGCCGATCGTCGCCGGTACCCAGGGACCCAACGCGTACGGTGCGCCGGCGGCGGCCGCATGCAGCGTCACGAGCCAGATGCCCGCCGCCAGCGTTGCCGCGATGACGCCGGCGCGATCCAGCGGCCGGTCAGCGCTCGCCACGACGACGACGGCGAGCCAGACGAGGACCGCTCGGCCCGCGAGCGCGATGACCGGGCGCGCCGGTCGCTGGGGCAGCGCCGTCACCAGTCGGGCCACACGACCGCCGGCCAGCAGCGTCCCCGTTCCTGCCGGGCGCCTCATCGGCAGCCGCGGTCGGCGGCCCGCGCCGCGGTCTTCGGCGTCTTGCAGACGCGCCAGTCGCCGCCGTGGCGCGCGGTGAGGATCTCCTGCGCGCGACGGCTCGAGACAAAGCGCGCCACGGCCACCCTCCGGTCGTCGATGACCGTCCCGTACGTCCGCGCGACGGAGCCGGCGCGGCGGCACTCGATGGCCACGCGGCTGTCGCGGGTCGTCACCACGCACCCGATGCGGGCGTCGGGGACCTCGACGGAGTCGCCGACGCGCAGGACGAGGCGCTGCGGCGCGTCGGGGGCTTGGGCCGAGGCGCCGGGCCCGCCGGCGAGGGCAAGGACCGCGGCGTTGAGCACGAGCAGCCCGATCAAGGCGATGAGCCGCGCACGCTGCCGGCTCATGCGCACCCACCCTCGAGACCCGACCGGCCGAAGGCTCGAGCCGTCCGGCTGCTGCGACGGCTACCCTTTGGTCCATGGCTCCAGCCGGTGGGCCCAAGGACGAGCCCCCTACGACCCGGGTCGCGACCTACACGGACGCCGAAGGTCTTCCCACAGAGGACGCAGCGGCAGCCGTTCGCGGCGATCTGCGCGACTACAACGCGCATGGCCATCTCCAGCGACGGACGTGGTTCTTCCTGCAGGAGCGCGAGATGCACCGGCTACCGATCGGCGAGCACGCATTCCTCGTCTGGGTGCTCGTGTTCCTCATGCTCGTGTGGCTGGGGATCGGCCTCGTGCTCATCCTCACCTGAGACCCCGATCCGCGGGCGTGGCGCGGACGCGGGTGACCCAGAACCAGACGGTCAGGAAGCTGGCGTAGACCAGGCCAAGCAGCACCCCGATCTGCACGAACAGCCGGCTGTCGGCCAGGCTGTCGGCGGCGGTCACATCCTGAGGGCCGCGCACGACGAGGTCGAACCCCCGCCGCAGCGGGCCTCTGTCCGAGGTGCTGGCGGGCCTGGCGTCGTCGGCTGATCGACCGGCCGTCGAGGCCGTCGAGGAGGGCACCGCCGATCGCCTGGCCGCAGAGGCCACGGAGGCCACGGGGCCCGCGGACGCCCGCCCGGCGGCCACGCCGGCTGCGCCCATAGAGGCACGGGTGGACAGGACATCAACGTCAACGGCGTGGGCGAGGTGCCGGTCGAGGTTCGCCTTGGCCATGCACGGCAGGAGGCGGACGTTCGTGAACACCATCCGCGTCTCCGCGAGCGCGCCGGCACGCGCCCCGACGATCGCCGCGCCCGCCGTGGCGACCACGGCAGCGGAGACGAGCACCCGCGGGTCGGACGCAGCGTCGACCAGCGGCGCCAGGGCCCAGCC
>CALMNS010000290.1 GCA_937871635.1 uncultured Solirubrobacter sp. | reverse complement strand
GTGCACATCATGCGCGAGGTCGCCGCCGAGCTCGACCGGCCCGTCCTGCTCTTCTCCGGCGGCAAGGACTCGATCGTGCTGCTCCGCCTCGCCGAGAAGGCGTTCCGCCCCGGCGCCTTCCCCTTCCCGGTCCTGCACGTCGACACGGGGCACAACTTCGACGAGGTGATCGCCTTCCGCGACCGCCGGGTCGCGGAGCTCGGCGAGCGGCTCGTCGTCGCGTCGGTGCAGGACACGATCGACGCCGGGCGCGCCCACGAGCCGCACCCGGCGCCGCATCCCCTCGCCTCGCGCAACCGCCTGCAGACGCGGACGCTGCTCGACGCCATCGCCGCGCACCGCTTCGACGCGGCGCTCGGCGGCGCCCGCCGCGACGAGGAGCGGGCGCGGGCCAAGGAGCGGGTGCTCTCCTTCCGCGACGAGCTGGGCCGGTGGGATCCGCGCGCGCAGCGGCCTGAGCCGTGGAACCTCTACAACGGGCGCGTCCGGCGGGGCGAGCACGTCCGCGTCTTCCCGCTCTCGAACTGGACCGAGCTCGACGTCTGGCGCTACATCGCCTCCGAGGGGCTCGAGCTCCCCTCGATCTACTTCGCCCACGAGCGAGAGGTGCTCGAGCGCGACGGGATGCTGCTCGCCCGCTCCCCGCACGTCGAGCCCGTCGGCGGCGAACGGACCTGGCTCGAGCTCGTCCGCTACCGCACCGTCGGGGACCTGACCATCACCGGCGCGGTGCGCTCGACCGCCGCCACGCTCGACGCGGTGATCGCCGAGATCGCGGCGACCACGGTGACCGAGCGGGGGCAGACCCGCGCCGACGACCGCACGAGCGAGGCGGCGATGGAAGATCGCAAGCGGGAGGGGTACTTCTAATGGCCACCGCGACGCCTCCCGCCCCCGCCCCCGCTCCCGCGCTGGGCCTCGCCGAGCGCCCGCTTCTGCGCCTGGCCACCGCCGGCTCGGTCGACGACGGCAAGTCGACCCTGATCGGTCGCCTGCTCCTCGACGCGAAGCTCCTCCTCTCCGACACCCTCGACGCCCTGCCGCGCGCGAGCGCCGACGGCCGGCCGGACCTCGCCGCGATCACCGACGGGCTGCGCGCCGAGCGCGAGCAGGGGATCACGATCGACGTCGCCTACCGCTACTTCGCGACGCCGCGGCGGTCGTTCATCGTCGCGGACACCCCGGGCCACGAGCGCTACACGCGCAACATGGTCACCGGCGCGTCGACCGCCGAGCTGGCCATCGTCCTCATCGACGCGCGCCGCGGCATCGTCGAGCAGTCGCGCCGCCACGCCTACCTCGCCTCCCTGCTCGGGATCCGCCACCTGGTCGCCGCCGTCAACAAGATGGACCTCGTCGGCTGGGAGGAGGCGCGCTTCCGGGCGATCGAGGCGGAGTTCCTGGCGCTGGCCGGGCGCCTCGGGGTCCCGGCGCCGCTCGCCATCCCGATGTCGGCGCTCGAGGGCGACAACGTCGTGGAGCCCGGCCGGGCGTCGGCGGCCTGGTACGCCGGCCCGCCGCTCCTCGCCCACCTCGAGGCGGTCGACGTCGAGGAGGAGCTCCACGCCGGTCCGCTCCGCCTGCCCGTCCAGTGGACGATCCGCCCGCGGGACGCGAGCGACGAGGGCCGGCGCTACGCGGGCCAGGTCGCGGGCGGCACCCTGCGAGCCGGCGACGAGGTCGTCGTCCTCCCCGCCGGCACACGGACGACGGTGACCAGCGTGGCGACCCACGACGGCGAGCTGCCCGAGGCGACCCCGCCGCTGAGCGTGTCCGTCGCGCTCGCCGACGACCTCGACGTCGCGCGCGGCGACCTGCTGGCCGCGGTGGACGCGCCGCCATCGGTCGGGCGC
>CALMNS010000289.1 GCA_937871635.1 uncultured Solirubrobacter sp. | reverse complement strand
GTCGCTGCCCGCGCGCTCGGACCAGCGCTCGAGCTGCTCGACGGCCGCGGCGCGGAAGGTGTCGGCCGCCCCCAGGACCACGGACTGGCCGAGCTCGCGCTGGAGGTGCCAGGCGAGCTTGCCGGTGGTCGTCGTCTTGCCCGTGCCGTTGACCCCCACCATCAGCAGGACGGTCGGGTGGGGCCGGAGGTCGATCGTCTCCGTGCCCGTCCGGGCCAGCTCGGCGAGGAGCTCGGCGAGGCGGTTGGCGAGCGCCTCGCCGCCGGTCAGGGCGCCGTTGGACGCCTCCGCCTCGAGCCGCTCGACCACCTCGGCGGTCGTCCGAGCGCCGACGTCGGCGTAGATGAGCGCCTCCTCGAGCCGCTCCCAGGTCTCCTCGTCGAGATCCTCGAAGAGCGTGGCCGAGACCTCCGCCTGCAGCGCCTCGCGCGTCTTTCGCATGTTCGTGCGCAGGCGGCGGAAGAAGCCCGTGCGCGCCTCGGCGGCCTCCTCGGGCGCCTCCTGCGGGCGGTCGGTGAGGAACAGCTCGGTCCAGGTCCGGGGCATCGGCGGTGGCACGATAGCCGCGGGCCCCCGCGCGTCCTGCGAAGGTCAACGGCGGCTGGGTGGGCGGTAGGTGGACGGGCGCGAGCCACGTCGATGTGACCCGAGCTGCACGCCGCAGTGCTTGGGCTGCATCGACGTGCCCTGGGCCCCGTCGATGTGACCCAAGCGCGTCGGCGACTCGCACGGGCTGCATCGACGTGGCGCCCCGTCCTGGCTCCCTACCCAGCCGCCGTTGACGTTCAGGCGGCGTCGACCGCGGCCCGCGGTCGTGCGGTCCGCGTCGTGCGAAGGTCAGCGGCGGCTAGGGCGCTGTCCAGGCGCCGGGCACGAGGACGACGAGGCACCCATCCGGATCGGCGAGCGTGATCCCGTGCTCCCTCCAGTACGGGTTGGCGGGCTCGGTCTCGACGGGTCCGACCCGGGCGACGACTTCCTGCACTCGCGACCGGTCACCCAAGTAGAGGACGAGCAGCGTCTCCGGGTGCGGGGCGGGCGCACCGAGGTCCCCGCCCGTCGTCAGCTCGAGGTGCGCCGCCGTCCCGGGCAGGTCGAGGAACACGCCCGCGTAGCCGGCGTGATCGCGGAAGCGTCCCGTCTCCGGCAACCCGATCCCGTCCCGGTAGAAGGCCGCCACCTCGTCGAGCCGATCGGTGTGGCGGGCGAAGCGGACCTGCATCGGCGCGCCGCTCAGGCGGCGTCGACCGCCGCCCGCGGCGGGAGCCGCCGCGAGACGACCTTGGACACGCCGTTGCCGGCCATGGACACCCCGTAGAGGCAGTCGGCGGCCTCCATGGTGCGCTTCTGGTGGGTGACGACGATGAACTGCGCGCGGTCGGAGAAGCGGCGCAGGACGCCGAGGAAGCGGTCGATGTTGAGGTCGTCGAGCGCCGCCTCGACCTCGTCGAGGATGTAGAAGGGGCACGGCCGGGCCAGGAAGACGGCGAACAGGAAGGCCAGCGCGGTGAGCGACTTCTCGCCGCCCGAGAGCAGCGTGAGGCGCTTGGTCGCCTTGCCCGCCGGGGTGATCTCGATCTCGACGCCGGGCTCCTGCTCGTCGGGCGCCTCGCCCGCCTCCGCCGCGGCCGCCTCCGCGGCCTCTTCCTCGGCCTCGGCCTCGACCGCCGCCGACTCGTCCTCCGCGCCGCCGCCGCCGCCGAGCACAGGCCGCGGGCCGGCGTCCTCGCGGACGAGGCGGAGGCGACCCCGGCCGCCCGGGAAGAGCTGCTCGACGACCTCCTCGAAGTTGCGCGCGGCGGCGGTGAAGGTCTCCTCGAACGCCTCGCGGATGCGGCGGTCCGTGTCCCGGATGAGGCCCTGGAGCTCGCGCAGGGCCGCCTCGAGGTCCTCCCGCTGGGACTCGAGCTCCTCGACGTGGGCGACGGCCTCGGCGTACTCGGCCTGGGCGAGCGGGTTGACCGGGCCAAGCTCCTCGCGGCGGCGGGCCAGCCGCTCGATGCGCCCCGCGAGCGCCTCGCGCTCCGGCTCGGGCAGCGGCTCCGTCGCCGGCTCCGCGTCGAGCC
>CALMNS010000288.1 GCA_937871635.1 uncultured Solirubrobacter sp. | reverse complement strand
CGGTGGGCGTCGGGGTCGCCAGGCTCGGCGAGTCGTCGTTCTCCGTCCGCACCGGCGCGGGCTCGTCGTCGGCGCCGCAGCCCGCGACGACGAGCGCCGCGACGACCGCCGCCGCCCGCCCCCTCACGACCCGATGGAGAACAGCGCCTCGAGGTCGTGCTCGGAGAAGACCTCGAACGCCACCATGGTGTGGGTCCGCTTGATGCCGTCGAGCTGCGCGAGCTTCCCCGTGATCAGCGGCGCGAGCGCCTCGGGCTCGCGCACGCGGATCACCGCGACGAAGTCCCACTCCCCCGTCACCGAGTAGGCCTCCGCCACGCCGTCGACGTCGGCGAGCTGGCCGCCGAGCGCGGGCATCGCCGAGCGCTCGGCCTCGATGAGGACGATCGCGTGCGTCACCGCAGCGTGTGCGTCTCGCCCGGCGCCATGATGACCACCTCGGCGTACCCGGCGTTCTGGACGTCGGACTTGAACGCCTGGGCGTCGGTCTCGATCGGCGGGAAGGTGTCGTAGTGGCACGGGATCACCGTGTCCGCCCCGACGAAGTGGCAGGCGGTGACGGCGTCGTAGCGGTCCATCGTGTAATGGCCGCCGATCGGGACGATGGCGGCGTCGATGCGGTCGCCGCGCTCCGCGATCAGCTTGAGGTCGGAGAAGAGCGCCGTGTCGCCGAGGTGGTAGACGACCTTGCCGGCGAAGGAGACGAGCAGGCCGGCCGCCACGTGCGGGGTGCCGTCCTGCGTCACCGCCGTGTGCCAGGCGGGGACGAGCTTGACCCAGCCCCAGTCGAACTGGACCGTGCCGCCGAGGTTCGGGTCGACCACGTTCTCGACGCCCTTGCCGGAAAGCTCCTGGGCGAGCTCGACGATGGCCAGGACGGTCGCCCCCGTGCGCTTGGCGATGTCCACCGTGTCGCCGTAGTGGTCGGCGTGCCCGTGGGTGAGGAGGATGACGTCGGGCGAGTGGTCCTCGGGCCCGGTGACCGCCTTCGGGTTCCCGGAGAGGAACGGGTCGATGAGGATGGTGGTCGTGCCGTCGGTCAGCTCGAACGCCGACTGGCCGAGGAAGCGGATGTCCATGTGATGCTCAGTCCTCCTGCGTGGCGGGGGGCGGGGTGCCGTCGATCAACAGATGGGCGAGCTCGAGGCCGACGGCCACCCCGACGAGCATGCTTACCCGGGTCTCGTCCGCGATGAGCGTCCGAACGCGGATCATCCGCTCGTCCGGGTCGGCCGCGCCGGCCGCCTCGAGCACGGCGGCGCGGTGGGCGGAGCCGAACCACTCCCCCGCCTCGAGCGCCTCGTTGAGGATGCGCTGGAGCTGCGGCGCGGAGTGGGCGACGATCCGCTGGGCGGTTTCCAGCCGCTCGGGATCGCGCAGCTGCTCGATCGCCGCCTCGATCTCGGCGTCGGAGTAGGCGCGTCGCTCGGGCACGAGCTGGAGAGGATAGGTGGATGCTCACCTCCCTCTCCCACGGCGCGGGCTGCGGCTGCAAGATCTCCGCCGCCGACCTGCGCCCGATCGTCGCGGGGCTCGACCGGCCGGCCGACCCGCGCGTGCTCGTCGGGACGGACACCTCCGACGACGCGGGGGTCGTGCGGCTGAGCGAGACGCTGGCCGTCGTGCAGACCGCCGACTTCTTCACCCCGATCGTCGACGACCCCTACGCGTTCGGCCGGATCGCCGCCACCAACGCGCTCTCGGACGTCTACGCGATGGGCGGCGAGCCGGTCTCGGCGCTCAACCTCGTCGCGTTCCCGCTCGAGACGCTGGGCGGCGCGATGCTGGCCGAGATCCTCCGCGGCGGCGGCGACGCCTGCCACGCCGCGGGGGTGGCGGTGGTCGGCGGCCACTCGATCGACGACCCCGAGCCCAAGTACGGGCTCTCGGTGCTGGGGACGGTCCACCCGGACGAGGT
The DNA here is from genome assembly GCA_937871635.1 of uncultured Solirubrobacter sp. GTDB lineage: Bacteria > Actinomycetota > Thermoleophilia > Solirubrobacterales > Solirubrobacteraceae > JACCYI01. Next base: position 270 of record CALMNS010000288.1, on the reverse strand, counting down.
GCTCACCAACCGCTTCGGGCGGGCCGGCGACGTCCTCGTCCTGACCAAGCCGCTCGGGGCCGGCACGGTGGCCCCGGCGATCAAGCGCGGGCTGGCCGACCCCGGGCTCGTCGAGCGCGGGATCGCCGTGATGACCACGCTCAACGCCACGGCCGCCCGCCAGGCCCGGGCCGCGGGCGCCCACGCCCTCACCGACGTCACCGGCTTCGGCCTGCTCGGCCACGCGCACGAGCTCGCCGAGGCGAGCGGGCTCGCGGTGCGGATCGACGC
>CALMNS010000287.1 GCA_937871635.1 uncultured Solirubrobacter sp. | reverse complement strand
CTTCACGCCCGCGCTGCGCTCGCTCGAGCTGGAGGCGCCCGCCTAGTGTCCGGGTTCGACCGCCGGGCCTTCGTCATCGTGCTCGACGCCTGCGGGGTGGGCGCGCTGCCCGACGCCGCCGACTACGGCGACGCGGGGGCCGACACCCTCGGCCACCTCGCCGCCGCGACGGGCGGGCTCGACCTCCCGGCCCTCGGGAGGCTGGGGCTCGGCTCGATCGTCGCCCTCGAGGGAGTGCCGCCCGCCGCCGAGCCGGTGCTCCACGGTCGCGTGCACCCGCTCGGGCCGGGCAAGGACACGATCTCCGGCCACTGGGAGCTGATGGGCGTCGTCACCCCCGAGCCGCTGCGGACCTACCCCGACGGCTTCCCCGACGAGGTGATCGCCGCGCTGCGCGAGGCGACGGGGCGGGCCATCCTCTGCAACCGCCCCTACAACGGCACGGAGGTCATCGACGACTACGGCCCCGAGCACCTGCGCACGGGCGCGCTGATCGTCTACACCTCGGCGGACTCCGTCCTGCAGATCGCCGCCCACGAAGACGTCGTCCCGCGCGCCGAGCTCCACGCCGCCTGCGCCGCGGCTCGCGAGATCATGAGCGGCGAGCACGCGGTGGGCCGGGTCATCGCGCGGCCGTTCACGGGGGAGGCGGGCGCCTTCGAGCGGACCACGGGCCGCCGGGACCTCGCCGTCGCCCCGCCCGGGCGGTCCTGGCTCGAGGTGCTGCAGGGCGCCGGGGCACCGGTGCACGCGGTGGGCAAGGTCGGCCAGGTCTTCTCCGGCGTCGGGATCGACGCCTCGCACCCCGGGGCGACGAACGCCGACGCGCTGGCCTCCACCGAGGCGCTGATGGACGACCTCGACGCCGGGCTCGTCTTCACGAACCTGGTGGAGACCGACCAGCTCTACGGGCACCGCAAGGACCTCGAGGGCTTCCACGCCGCGCTGCGGCGGATCGACGCCACGGTGGCCGGGTGGCTCGACGATCGGCTCGACCCCGAGCGCGACCTGCTCGTCCTCACCGCCGACCACGGCTGCGACCCGACGGGCCCCGGCTCGGACCACACCCGCGAGTTCGCGCCGCTGCTGGCCGCCTTCGCCGGCGACGGGAGCCGCCGCCACGACGGCCCGATGGCGGACGTCGGCGCATCGGCGGTGCACTGGGTGACCGGGCGCCCCCCGGCCGAGGAGGGGATCCCGGGTGCCTCGTTCGTCGGCTAGCGGCTGGGCGCTCCTCGCCGTCGCGGCCGGCC
>CALMNS010000286.1 GCA_937871635.1 uncultured Solirubrobacter sp. | reverse complement strand
GGCGCTGGCCGGCCTGCTCATCTGCGGCCAGGGGCTCGTCCTGTCCGTGCACTCGAGCGCGGTCCTCGCGCGCGAGGACACCCGCCAGCTCCTGCGCGACTGGATGGTGGCCAACGTCCCGGCCCGCTCGAAGGTGGTCGTCGAGCCGGTCTTCCCCGACCAGTGGGCGACCGACCCGGGCGCCGCGCGCCCCCGTTGGAACAAGTGGCCCACCTCGCGCTCGCGGGTCGACAACGACGGGACGGTGCGCCGCGGCCCCGGTCGCGTGGTCAAGCTCGAGGACTACGAGCGCACGACCCGCCCGGAGCTCGTCGCCGCCTACGCCCGCGGCGGCTACTGCTGGGTCGTCACCGGCTCCACGCAGTACGGGCGCGCCTACGCCGAGCCCGAGGAGGTGCCCCAGGCGCTGCGCTACTACGCCGAGCTGCGCCGGCGGGGGACCGTCGCCTACCGCGTCTCGCCCTACGACGCCGGCTCCGGCCGCGTCCCGTTCTCCTTCGACTCCTCCTTCAACTACCGGCCGCTGGCCTACGAGCGCCCGGGCCCCGAGCTCGTCGTCTATCGCCTGCGCGACGGGGAGTGCGCCGGGTCGCGGTCCCGGCGCTGACCTTTGGCTCTAAAGTCCTACCAATGACGGCGCTGCTGGCCACGGACGAGGTCCACCTCGCGCGCGCGGTCGAGCTCGCCCAGCGGGGGCGCGGCAACGTCAGCCCCAACCCGCAGGTCGGCGCGGTCGTCGTCCGCGACGGCGAGCGGCTCGGCGAGGGCTACCACGCGTGGTTCGGCGGTCCCCACGCGGAGCGCGCCGCGCTCGCCGCGGTCGCCCAGGCCGGGCACGACCCGGCGGGGGCGACGATGTACGTCTCCCTCGAGCCCTGCTGCCACGAGGGCAAGACGCCGCCGTGCACGGACGCCATCGTCGCGGCGGGGATCGGGCGGGTGGTCGTCGCCTCTGACGACCCGACGGAGCACGCCTCGGGCCGCGGGCTGGGCATCCTGCGCGACGAGGGGATCGAGGTGGCGGTCGCCGACGGCGAGCTCGCCGCCCGGGCGCGGCGCCTCAACCAGGCGTTCCGCAAGCACTCCCGCACCGGGCGCCCGTGGATCCTCTTCAAGTCCGCCATGACGCTCGACGGCAAGGTGGCCACCCGGACGGGCGACTCGAAGTGGATCTCGGGGGAGGACTCCCGCCACCAGGCCCACCGGTGGCGCGCGGAGTGCGACGCGGTGGCGGTCGGGATCGGCACGGCGCTCGCCGACGACCCGCTGCTGACCGCCCGGGTCGACGGCGTCTCGCGCCAGCCGCGCCGCGTGGTCTTCGACTCCGAGGGCCGCCTCCCGCTCGGCTCCCAGCTCGTGCGCGGCGCCGCCGAGCTCCCGGTCACCGTGGTCGTGTCGCGGGCCGCTTCGCGCCACGCCACCGACGCGCTCGAGCTCGCGGGCGTCGACGTCATCGTCGCCGTGGGGGAGAACGAGCCCGCCCGGGTCCGGTCGGCGCTCGAGTCGCTCGGCAGCGCCGGCGTGACGTCGATCCTGCTTGAGGGCGGGCCGCACCTGGCCGGCGCGTTCTTCGACGCGGGCGAGGTGGACGAGATGCGCCTCTTCCTCGCCCCCGTCGTGCTCGGCGGCGCCTCGGCCCGGGACCCGCTGGAGGGCCAGGGCGCCGAGCGGATCGCCGACGCCACCCGCGCCCTCTCGCTCGACGTCGAGCGCACGGGAGCCGACGTGCTCGTGCGGGCGCGGCTGAGGGAATGGTGAGGCGGCGCGCCACCCCGGGCCGGGTCACCCGGTAGCGGAACTAGACTGACCGGATGTTCACCGGACTCGTGGCGGACCTGGGGGCGATCGACGCCGTCGACGCCACCGCCGACGGGGTCCGCCTCACCGTCCGCACCGGGTTGACCGGCGAGCTCGGCGAGGGCGACTCGGTGGCGGTCAACGGGGTCTGCCTGACGGCCACCGAGGTCGCCGGCGGCGCCTTCCGGGCCGACGTCATGCACGAGACGCTGCGGCGCTCGTCGCTGGCCGGGGTGGTCTCGGGCGACGGCGTCAACCTCGAGCTGCCGCTGCGCGCCGCCGACCGCATGGGCGGTCACGTCGTCCAGGGCCACGTCGACGGGATCGCGACCCTGCTCGAGCGCCGCGAGGACGGCTTCGCCCGGATCCTCGTCTTCGAGGCCTCCCCGGAGCTCCTGCGCTACGTCGTCGAGAAGGGCTCGATCGCCGTCGACGGCGTGTCGCTGACCGTGGTGTCGGTCGGCGAGGACTCGTTCTCGGTGTCGCTGATCCCGGAGACGCTCGAGCGCACCAACCTCGGGGCGGCCGCGCCGGGGACCCTCGTCAACCTGGAGGTCGACGTGTTGGCCAAGTACGTCGAGCGACTCATGCCGCCTCCCGTCCCCCGATGAGCCCGTTCGCCACCGTCGAGGAGGCCATCGAGGAGATCCGCGAGGGCCGGATGGTCGTCGTCTGCGACGACGAGGACCGCGAGAACGAGGGGGACCTGACCCTCGCCGCCCAGTTCGCCACTCCCGAGGCGATCAACTTCATGGCCACCTACGGCCGCGGCCTGATCTGCCTGTCGCTGACGCCGGAGCGGTGCGACGAGCTCGGGCTGGACCTGATGGCGGCCAAGAACGAGTCGCCCTTCGAGACGCCGTTCACGGTCACCGTCGAGGCGCGGGAGGGGGTGACCACCGGCATCTCCGCCCACGACCGGGCCCGCACCATCCAGGTGGCCATCGACCCGGAGTCGGGCCCGCGCGACCTCGTCCAGCCCGGCCACATCTTCCCCCTGAAGTCGAAGCCGGGCGGCGTGCTCGAGCGCACGGGACAGACCGAGGCGGCCGTCGACCTCGCGCGCCTCGCCGGGCTGAACCCGTCCGGCGTGATCTGCGAGATCATGAACGACGACGGGACGATGGCCCGGGTGAACGACCTGATCCCGTACTGCGAGCGCCACGGCCTCAAGATGGTCACGGTCGCCGACCTGATCGCCTACCGCCGCCGCCACGACAAGCTCATCGAGCGGGTGGTGGAGACGCCGATGCCCACCCAGTACGGCGAGTTCGCCGCCGTCGGGTACCGCGCGCTCGTCGACGACAAGCACCACGTGGCCCTGGTCAAGGGGGAGGTCAGCGGCGAGGAGGACGTGCTCGTCCGGGTGCACTCCGAGTGCCTCACCGGCGACGTCTTCCACTCCCTGCGCTGCGACTGCGGGGAGCAGCTCGAGTCGGCGCTGGCCCAGATCGAGCGCGAGGGCCGCGGGGTCCTGCTCTACCTCGCCCAGGAAGGCCGCGGGATCGGGCTCCTCAACAAGCTCAAGGCCTACAACCTGCAGGACGGCGGCCTCGACACCGTCGACGCGAACCTCGAGCTCGGGCTGCCCGTCGACCTGCGCGACTACGGCATCGGGGCCCAGATCCTCGTCGACCTCGGCCTCTCGACGATCCGGATCATGACGAACAACCCGAAGAAGATCGTCGGCCTCGAGGGCTACGGGCTGTCCGTCACCGAGCAGGTGCCGATCGCCCAGGCCTCCAATCCGCACAACGAGCGCTACCTGGAGACCAAGCGGGCGCGGATGGGCCACACGCTGCACCACCAGGGGCTGCCGCTCGACGAGGAGATGATCGCCGAGGAGCACGCGCAGGACCGGCAGGCCGCGGAGTGAGCGAGGGCTACGCGATCGTGGTCGGCCGGTTCTACGCCGAGCTGGCCGAGCGGCTCGTGGCCGGTGCCCAGGCCGGCTTCGCGGCGCTGGGGGAGGGCGAGGCCGACGTCTTCGACGTGCCGGGCGCCTTCGAGCTCCCGCTCGCGGCGTCCTACCTCGCCGCGGCGGGGCGCCACGCGGGGGTGGCCTGCCTGGGCGCCGTCATCCGCGGGGAGACCGACCACTACGACTACGTCTGCGCGGAGACCGCCCGCGGGATCCAGGACGTGCAGCTGCGCACGGGCGTGCCCTGCGCGTTCGGCGTGCTGACCGTCGAGACGATGGACCAGGCCCTCGCCCGGACGGGCGGCGACAAGCGCGACCAGGGGCGCCACGCCGCCGAGGCGGTCGTCACGCTGGCCCGGATGCGGGCCGCGCTCGGCGCCTCGCCGGGTTGAGGTCGACGGCGCCGGGGAGGGCGGAACCGGCTAGATGGTTGATTCCGAATGGGCCGCGTGGGCGGGGGCGGGCCTGATCAAGCCGGGCGGTGCACGAGGGTGAAGCCGATAGCGGGGTTATCGGCGATCCCTCGGGTGCCGATCCGGCGCCGTATCAGGCACGTCATCCGGCCATGCGGGAATTCGGAATCAATCATCTAGTCCTCGTCCCGTCCGGAGCCGCCCTGCCCGCCCTTGGCGCGGGCGTCGGCGAGCTCGGCGCGCACCACCCCGCGCTGGTTGTCCGAGGTCGCCAGCCGGCGCTCGAGGTAGGGGATCGCCTCGGCCGACCGGCCCGATCGGTTGAGCGCCTGGCCGAGGTTGAACAGCGCGAAGCCGCACGGGTCGAGCTCGGTCCGGTCGCCGCACTGCTCGACCGCGGCCTGGAGCGGCGGCACCGCCTCCTCCCAGCGCTGCTGCCGGATGAGCGTGAAGCCCTGGTCGTTGAGCGAGCTGGCGGTGCCCTCGGGGCGCTCGCCCTCGTCGGGCGTCGCGCTCGGCGTCGGCGTGGCGGTGGGGGTC
>CALMNS010000285.1 GCA_937871635.1 uncultured Solirubrobacter sp. | reverse complement strand
CGCCTGGAGGGCGACGGGGGCTCGCCCGGCCCGGCCCTGCAGGCGAGCGCGGTGTCCTCGGGCACGGCCGGGCTGCACCTGGCCCTGCGCGCGGTCGGGGTCGGCGCGGGCGACGAGGTGGTGACCTCGCCGTTCTCCTTCGTGGCCAGCGCCAACGCGGTGCTCTACGAGGACGCCCGGCCCGTGTTCGCCGACATCGACCCGGTGACCCTGAACCTCGACCCGGAGGCCGCCGCCGCGGCGATCACCGAGCGGACCACCGCGCTGCTGCCGGTCCACATCTTCGGCTACCCCGCCGACCTGCCCGCCTTCGAGGCCCACGGCCTGCCGATCGTCGAGGACGCCTGCGAGGCGCTCGGCGCCGTCCACGCCGACGGGACGCGGGTGGGCGGCCGCGGCCACCCGGCCTCCTTCGGCTTCTACGCCAACAAGCAGCTCACCACGGGCGAGGGCGGCATGGTCGTCTGCGGCGACCCGGACCTCAAGGTGCGCATCGACGCCGAGCGCAACCAGGGCCGCGCCCCCGACATGGGCTGGCTCGACCACGACCGGCTGGGCTTCAACTACCGGCTGACCGACATCGCGTGCGCCATCGGCCTCGCCCAGCTCGACCGCCTCGACGCCATGCTCGCCGACCGGGCGCGGGTGGCCGCCGCCTACCGCGAGGCGCTCGCCCCGCTGGCCGCGGAGCGCGGCCTGGGGCTGCCGTGCGAAGACCACGACGGGAACGCGCGCGGCTGGTTCGTCTGGGTGGTCCAGCTGCCGACGGGCGTCGACCGCGACGCGACGATGCTCGCCCTCCGCGCCCTCGGGGTCCAGTCCAAGCCCTACCTCCCGGCCATCCACCTGTTCTCCTTCTACCGGGAGCGCTTCGGCCACCGGCCGGGCGAGTTCCCGGTCGCCGAGGACGTCGCCGCGCGCTCGCTGGCCCTGCCGTTCTTCCCGGCGATGACCGCGGGTCAGGTCGCCCGCGTCGCCGAGGCCCTCGCGGACGTCCTGGGCTAACGCGGCCGCGCCAGCCCCTGGGCGTCACACCGCTCTGAAATAGGAGACGAAGCCCGGGCCGCCGATCGCCCGCGCCGTCGCCGGGTCGAGCGTGGTGCGGACCTCGATCTTCTCGAAGCCGCAGGCCTCGTAGAGCGCCCGTCCCGCCGTGTTGCCCACCCCGGTGTCGAGGGCCACGCCCGAGGCGCCCGCCGCGAGGGCGCTCCGGCGGGCGTCCTCGAGCAGGAGGCGGGCCACCCCGCGCCGCCGCGCGCCCTCCACCACCGCCAGCGCGTCGACGTAGTAGGCGCGGCCCGGAGGGCGCGGAGAGAGCCGTCCCGCGGCCCGGAGGTGGCGCCACACACCGGGCCAGCGCCACGGCCCGAGGCGGCGCATCGACTCGCGCACGAAGCCGTTGGCCAGGGTGCCGCTGTCGGCGAGCGGGAAGCCGGCCAGCACCCCGACCACCTCGCCGCGGCCCGCGCCGGCCACCGCCACCCGGCAGACCTCGTGGCTCGCCGTGTGCCCCGGGCGCGCCCAGATCGACTCGAGCAGCCGCCGCGCCCGCCGCGAGGAGCCGGCGTAGGCGTCGTAGTACGGCGCTGCGGACGCGTAGAGCAGCGCGGGACCCACCTCGTCGTCGCGCCGGGCGGCGCGCACACGGAGCTCCACGCCAGGCATGATGGCGAGCCCATGTCGCGCTTCTCCGAGCCCCAGGATCCCGTCTTCGCCCAGCTCAACACCTCCATCGGCTTCGACTGGCGCCTCGGGCCCTACGACGTCGAGCAGTCCCGGGCCCACGCGACGATGCTCGCCGCCCAGGGGATCATCGCTGACGCCGACCGCGACGCCCTGCTGGCCGGGCTCGACCGGGTGGCGGGGGAGCTCGAGGCCGGGACCTTCGAGGTCGAGCCGGGCGACGAGGACATCCACATGGCCATCGAGCGGCGCCTGACCACGCTGGTCGGCCCCGTCGGCGGCAAGCTCCACACGGCGCGCAGCCGCAACGACCAGGTGGCCACCGACGTGGCCATGTTCACCCGCGCCCACGCGCTGCGCACCCTCGAGCGGCTCCAGGCCCTGCAGAGCGCGCTCGTGCTCTGCGCCGAGCGCCACCTCGACTGGCCCATGCCGGGCTACACCCATCTCCAGCGCGCCCAGCCCGTCTACCTCTCGCACCACCTGCTCGCCTACTTCTGGATGTTCCGCCGCGACGCGCGGCGCTTCGAGGCCGTCCTGGGCGGGACGGACGAGCTGCCCCTCGGCGCGGGGGCGCTCGCCGGGGTGAACTTCGAGACCGACCGGGCGTTCGTCGCCCGCGAGCTCGGCTTCGCCTCGGTGGCGCGCAACTCCATCGACGCCGTCTCCAACCGCGACTTCGTGCTGGACTTCCTGTCGGCCGCCGCCACCTGCGCGACCCACCTCTCGCGGCTGGGCGCCGAGATCGTCCTGTGGTCGAGCGACGAGTTCGGCTTCGCCCAGGTCTCCGACGCCTGGGCGTCGGGCTCCTCGATCATGCCGCAGAAGAAGAACCCCGACGCCGCGGAGCTCCTGCGCGCCAAGGCGCCGCGGATCGCCGCCCACCTGGTCGCGCTCCACGGCGTCCTGCACGGGCTGCCGCTGACCTACAACAAGGACATGCAGGAGGACAAGGAGCACCTCTTCGACGCGGTGGACACGCTGGACCTCTGCCTCGCGGCGGCGCGCGGGATGGTCGAGACGATCGGCTTCGACCGCGAGCGGCTGGCCGGCGCCGCCTCCGACGAGCTCATCGCGGCGACCGACGTCGCCGATCTCCTCGTCCGGCGCGGCGTCCCCTTCCGCCAGTCGCACGGGATCGTCGCCGGCCTGGTCAAGCTCGCGGTGGACTCGGGACGGCCCCTGTCGGCGCTCACCCGCGAGGAGATCGCCGTGCAGTCCGACGCGCTCGACGAGGAGTACTACACCGTGCTCCAATCCTCCTCGTGGCTCGAGGGCAAGGTCTCCGAGGGAGGGACGGCGCTGCCCCGCGTGCGCGAGCAGCTCGCCCACGCGCGGGCCGAGCTCGACGGCCAGCCCGCGTGACCGCCGCCCCGTGCGGCCTCGACTACTCCCGTTCCGTCCTCGAGCTCGCCGTCGACCTGCTCGGGGCGACGGTGCGCCACGGGGCCTGCGCGGGGCGGATCGTGGAGACGGAGGCCTACCACGACTCCGAGGCGGCCTGCCACGCCCACGTCGGGCTCACGCCGCGGACCCACGTCCTCTTCGGCCCGCCCGGGCGCGCCTACGTCTACCGCTCCTACGGGATCCACGCGCTGCTCAACGCGGTCGCCGAGCCGGAGGGCGTCGGGGCCGCCGTGCTCATCCGCGCGCTCGAGCCGCTCGACGGGATCGGCGAGATGCAGGCCCGCCGCCGCCGCGAGCGGCCCGAGGAGCTGTGCTCGGGCCCCGGCAAGCTCACCCAGGCGCTCGGGATCGACCTGGCGCAGAACGCCACCGACCTGGCCACGGGGCCCGTCCGGATCGAGCCGCGGACCGGCTTCGCGCCCGACCACCTGGCGGCGCCGCGCGTCGGGATCACGAAGGCCGCCGAGCTGCCCTGGCGCTTCTGCGAGCGCGGCTCGCGCTTCGTCTCCCGCCCCTGGCCGCCCGGGCTCCGGGGCGGCTGACCGCCCGGCGCGCGCGAGGC
>CALMNS010000284.1:4565-5463 GCA_937871635.1 uncultured Solirubrobacter sp. | reverse complement strand
GAGTCGAGGTCGCCGATCATGGACTCGGCTTAGCGGGAGCACGCGCGCCATTCGCCCTCGCGCTCGAGCGCCGGTAGATCGCGGCGAGCAGGAGGCAGAGGAGGCCCGCCGCCCCGGCGTACCCTGCCTCGGCGCGCAGCAGCGGGTCGGCGATCGCCTCGGACAGCATCCAGCCCACGAAGACCGCGGCGGAGAGCAGCCACGCCGCGGCCGCCGCCCCCGCCCGCCCGCGGGTCAGCGCGGCCTGGTTGAGCGTCCCCGCCACGAGGTGGGCGCCCATGCCGACGGCGACGAGGACGAGCCCCCAGCGCCCGAAGCGCTTGGAGTCCTCGAAGAGCAGGTCCATCGCCCATGGGCCGAGCACGAGCAGCCCGAGGGCCACCGCGCCGGCGAAGGCGAGGATGGCCAGCACCGTGACCCGGATCGCCCGGGCGAACTCCGCCGCCCCGGCGGTCGCCTCCAGCCCGGCGAGGTGGGGGAGGAGCGACCCCTGGATGGCCTGGAAGAGCTGCAGCGGGGCGCGGGCGATCAGCAGCGCGGAGAAGACGAAGCCCGCCACCGCCGGGTCGGGCGAGGTGAGGTCGGCGAGCAGCACGGCGGCGTTGAGCAGCGTCTGCTCGGCGAGCTGGACGGCGAAGACGGCGAGGGCGAAGCCTCCCGCCCCGCGGGCCGCCGACCGCGCCGCCGGCACCGCGTCCGCGTCCCCGTCCCCCGGTCCGCGCCGCGAGAAGGCGAGCGGGACGACGACGAGGGAGAGGAGCGGCGCCGCCGCCATCCCCAGCGCCACCGCGGTCTGCCCCGAGGCGAGACCGACGGCCACCGCCAGGGCGAAGAGCAGCCGGGCGTTGGCCTCGAGGAAGACGAGCCCGCCGTAGTGGGCGAAGCGCTGGTGGCCGGC
>CALMNS010000284.1:0-4555 GCA_937871635.1 uncultured Solirubrobacter sp. | reverse complement strand
ACGACGCCGAGTAGAAGAGCACCGCGGCGACGAAGATCCAGAACAGGGTCCTCCCGCCGAGCACCTCCTCGAGCGGCCCGCGGGCGGCGAGCGCCACCACGACGAAGGCGAGCGCGAAGCCGGCCTGGATGACGAGCGGGCCGCGCACCGGGTGCCCCGTGTCGTGGCCGCGCGCCCGGCGGTCGGCGATCGTCCGCGACAGGAGCTGCTCCACCGGCCGGTAGAGCACCGACACGACGATGAAGAGGACGGACCACAGCAGCGTGATCCGCTTGTACTCCACCTCCCCCAGCGCGTAGGAGGCGACGGAGAAGTAGGCGAAGGTGACGACCCCCGTCGACGCGATGCCGACCGAGAGGAGCTTCGCGCCGGCGCTATACCCGGACAAGCAGCATGGTCCACGGGAAGGGAGAGCGAGCCTCCACGACCTCCCCGTGGCGCGAGAGCAGCGAGACGAAGCTCCGCTTGGACCAGTGGTTGAGGTGCCCGGGGGTGTTGCCCAGGTCCTTGAGGTAGGCCCCGCGGGCCATGTTGAGCCCCCGCCACAGCGGCTCGCGCGGGACGGAGACGAGCAGGTGGCCGCCGGCCACGCGCGCCATCTCGGCCACCGTATGCGCCGGGTCGGGGACGTGCTCGAGCACCTCGATCGCCGTGGCCACGTCGAACTCGCCGTCGGCGAACGGCAGGTCCTGCGCCTTCATGATCCGGTAGTCGAGGTTCGGGGCCGGGCGCTTGGCCCACTCGGCCTGGATCGGCGGGTCCTCGAGGTCGATGCCCACCACCCGGCGCGGCGCCAGCGCCCCGGCCCACCGGTGGGTGAGGACCCCCTCGCCGCAGCCCACGTCGAGCAGCGACTGCGGGTCGGCGCGCTCGAAGAGCTCGCCGAGGTCGCGCTCGAAGGAGGCCATCAGCCGCCGCACGACCGGGTTGGTGGAGCCGTACTTGTCGTAGGTGTTGCCGGTGACCGTGCCCTCGGCGTCGCGCGTGACCTGGCTCACACGCGCAAGGCCTCGCGCTCCTCCGTGCGGCCGTCGGAGGGCGGGGGCGGCGGCGCGGCGGCGGCGCCCGTGGTGGGCTCCTGCCCCGTGGGGCGCGCGCCGGGCTCGTAGTGCGACGGCGGCACCCCGAGCTCGAGCTCGATGCGCCGCACGCGCTCGAAGGTGCGCTGCAGCATGATCCGCTGACCCGACAGCAGGTCGCCCATCACGCCGAGCGCGGCGAGGACCATCGCCGCGTTGAAGAGCACGGCGCCGAGGATCAGCGACTGGACGTTGCCGGCGCCGTCGCCCGTGACGTAGTAGTAGGCGAAGCGCCCGAACAGCGCGGCGGCCACGATCCCGAGCAGGATCGCGCCCGTCATGAACACCCGCAGCGGCTCGTACATCGAGTAGATCCGGAAGATCGAGAGCCCGTTGCGGCGGATGTAGGTCCACATGGACGGGAACAGCCGCGACTCGCGCAGCTTGCCGTTCGTCCGGACGGGGACGTGGTCGACGGCCACCGTCATCTTGCCGGCCTGGATGATCGTCTCGAGCGTGTAGGTGAACTTCGAGACGACCTGGAGCGCGAGCGCGGCCTCGCGGTTGTAGGCGCGGAAGCCGGACGTCGCGTCGGGCACCGTGGTGCCGGACGCGCCGCGGACGACCTTCGAGCCGAGCTTCTGCAGCGACTTCTTGACGGGGGAGAAGTGCTCGATGGTCATGACCTCGCGGTCGCCGACGACCATGTCGGCGTCGCCGCGCAGGACGGGCGCGACGAGCTTGGCGATGTCCGGCCCGTAGTACTGGTTGTCGGCGTCCGTGTTGACGATGACGTCGGCGCCGAGCTTGAGGCACGCGTCCATCCCCGCCTGGAAGCCCGAGGCGAGGCCCTTGTTGTTCGTGAGGCGGACGATGTGGTCCACGCCGTGCTCGATCGCCACCTCGACCGTGCGGTCCGTCGAGCCGTCGTCGATGACGAGCCACTCGACGGTGTCGAAGCCCTCGACCTCCCGCGGCAGGTCGGCCAGGGTGATCGGGAGGGTCTCCTCCTCGTTGAGGCAGGGGATCTGGATGATGAGCTTCACGACCGTCACAACTTACCGTCAGGGGCGGAGGCCGTTACGTTCAAGGGCCGATGGCGAGCGAGTCACTCCCCCGCGTCGCCTTCGTGCTGCTCTGCCTCGCGGTGGCGGCCGGGTTCTTCGTCTTCCCGACCTATCCGAACTACGACTCCTACTACTCGCTGCTGTGGGGGCGGGAGGTCCTGGACGGCACCCGGCCGTTCTTCGAGGGCTTCCGCGTCCCGACCCAGCACCCGCTCGCGATCGCCGTGGGCGCCCTGCTGTCGCTCTTCGGCGACGTGGGCGACCGCATCTGGATCGCGCTCATCTTCCTCGCCTTCCTCGGGCTCGTGTGGGGGCTCTACCGGCTGGGCCGGCTCGCCTTCACCCCGGTGGTCGGGCTGATCGCCGCCGCGCTGCTCGTCACCCGCTTCGACTTCGCCTTCCTCGCCGCCCGCGGCTACATCGACGTGCCCTACCTCGCGCTGGTGGTCTGGGCGGCGGCGCTCGAGGCGGCGCGGCCGCGCCGCGGCACGGCCGTTCTCGTCGTGCTCGCGCTCGCCGGACTGCTGCGCCCGGAGGCGTGGCTGCTCGCCGCCCTCTACTGGCTGTGGATGGCCATCGGGGCGAGCTGGGGCGCGCGCGTGCGCTTCGCGGCGCTGGCGGCGATCGGGCCCGTCGTCTGGTGCCTGGTCGACCTCGCGGTGACCGGCGACCCGCTCTTCTCGCTGCTCTACACGAGCGGCTCGGCGGAGGACCTCGGACGCCAGCGCACGCTGTCGGAGATCCCGTCGGCGATGCCGTACTTCCTGTCCAGCCTGGTCAAGCCCCCGGTCTTCCTCGGCGCCCTGGCGGGCATCGTGATCGCCGCGCTGATGACGCCGCGGCGGATGGTGATGCCGTTCGTCCTGCTCCTCTGCGGCCTGGGCACCTTCGTGCTCATCGGCCTGGCGGGGCTGAGCGTCATCGAGCGGTACCTGATCGTCGCCGCGCTCGCACTGCTCGTCTTCGCGGCGGTCACCCTCGGCGGCTTCACCATGCTCGTACCCGGCTCGCGCGGGCGGCGGGCCTGGATGGCCGGGGCCGTCCTCCTCGTGGCGCTCGGCGCGGCCTACACCCTGGCGCGGGTCAACCTCGACCGCTTCCGCAGCGAGCTGACCTTCCGCGGCAACGCCCACGCCGCCCTCGAGGCCGCGCTGGCCGGCCCGGAGGTCGCCCGCGGCCTGCGCTGCGGCCCGCTGACACTGCCCAACCACAAGCTCGTGCCCGACGCGCGCTGGATCCTGGACCTCGAGGCCGACCAGGTCTTCGCCCGCGCCGACGTCGGCGACCCCGACCCGGAGGTCGAGCGGGTCGACAACGGCATGGGGGCACGGGCCGACCGCGGCGTCGCCGTCTACGTCACGAGCCGCTTCGCGCTCTTCAAGCACGCGCTGACCGACAAGGCGGACTCCGCGCTCGTCGAGGTGCCGGGGCCCGGGTGGCGGCGCGCGACGGTCACGCGGTACTACGCGGCGTATGTCCGCTGCTGAGAGCCGCTGGGCCCTGGCGATCGGCGCGCTGCTGCTCGCGGCGCTCGGCCTGCGGCTGTGGGGGATCGAGACGGGCCTGCCCTATGTCTACAACGCCGACGAGAACGCCCACTTCGTCCCGCGGGCCATCGGGATGTTCGGGCACACCTACAACCCGGGCTACTTCATCAACCCGCCCGGCTTCACCTACGTGCTGCACGCCGTCTTCGCCCTGCGCTGGGGCGGCGACGGCGTGCAGGCCGCCTACGCGGCGAACCTCGGCGACGTCTTCGTGGTGGCGCGGGTCTGCGCGGCGGTGCTCGGGACGGCCGCGGTCGGGCTGCTCTACGTCGCCGGCAGCCGCCTGTTCGGCGACCGGCGGGTCGGGCTGCTCGCGGCGGCGCTGCTGGCCACGAGCTTCCTCGCGGTCTTCTACGCGCACTTCGCGCTCAACGACGTGCCCACCCTGGCGCCGCTCTGCCTCGCGCTCGTCGGGGTGGCCGGGGTACTGCGGACGGGCCGGGGGATCGACTTCGCCCTGGCCGGGCTCGGCCTCGGCCTCGCCTGCGCGACGAAGTACACCGCCGGCATCGTGGTCCTCTGCCTCGTGGCCGCCGTGGTCCTCGGCCCCGGGCGGCGGGTGCCCGGCCTGCTGCTCGCCGGGGCGCTCGCGCTGGCGGGGTTCGCAGTGGCCAACCCCTACGCGCTGCTGGACTTCGACGCCTTCTACGACGGCCTGGCCGACCAGTCGAGCGCCTCGAGCGACGGCGGCGGCAAGCTCGGGCTCACCCAGGACAACGGGCTCCTCTACTACCTCGGGGCGCTGACCTGGGGGCTGGGCTGGCTGCCGCTGGCCGCCGCTCTCGGCGGGGCGGTCGGCCTCGCGCTGCGCGACCGCGGCGCCGCGCTCGTCCTCGTCGCGCCCGTCCTCGCCTTCCTCCTGTTCATGGGGCTCCAGGACCGGTTCTTCGCGCGCTGGATCCTGCCCATCGTCCCGCTCCTC
>CALMNS010000283.1 GCA_937871635.1 uncultured Solirubrobacter sp. | reverse complement strand
GAGCTCCGCCTCCGTCCGGGCCCGCGCGGCGGCGAGGTGCGGGAAGGCGGTCCGGCCGGCGGACGCGAGGTCCGAGAGGGGCGAGGAGGGCGGCGCGCTCAGGCGCCGGATCCTCTCAGGCGCCCGGCAGCGGCGCCTCGAGGATCCAGGGGACGTCGATGCAGCGGCCCAGCAGCGGGGAGAAGCGGTCCTCGTCCTCTTCCGTGAGCGCCACGTGGCAGCCCTCGGCGTCGAGCGACGAGACGTGCAGGTGGCGCAGGCGGGCGCCGAAGGCGTCGAGCAGCGCGTCGCCCAGGGCGAGGGTCGGGTCCACCGACGCGACGTGGGCGACATCGAGGCAGAAGCCGGCCTCGGGGAGCGCGGCGAACACCGGCGCGAGCTCGGCGACGGTGCGGCCGGCGGCCTTCCGGGCGTCCATGTTCTCGATCACCAACCGGTCGCCGAGGCGGGCGTAGGCGGCCGGCTCGCGCAACGTGTCGGGATGCAGGACGATCGCGTCGACCCAGTCCGGGAGGGCGGCGAGCCACCCGGCGAGCGCCGCCTCGCCCAACACGCGGCCCTTGACCGGCCCGTGGACGCTGATGTAGCGGTGCGGCAGGTCGGGACCCGACTCGAGGTAGCCGACCAGGCCCGCGAGCTCGGCCTCGTCGAGCGCGGCGAGCTCCACCGCGAAGCTCGACGTCTCGCACGCGAGCTCGCCCAGCGCCGGCCAGTCCCCGCGCGCCCCGGGCCAGATGCCGGTCGACGCCCCGAGCGGGTGGTGGGCGGCGACGAGACCACGGGTCGGGGCGAGCACGCTCACGGGTGGGCGAAGCTACCAGCGGCGCCGGACGGAACCGGCCCGCCCGAAAGTTCGCGAAGAAGCGGAGAACCGAGTGTCACGCTTCCGACGCTGGCGGGTACTCTCGCCCGCTATGGCCGTCATGGAGCAGGAGCACACGGGCCCCCCGGGGCCTGGACCAGAGGACATCCAGCCCGTCGGGGACAAGCGGTTGGACCGCTTCCTCACCGGAATGGTCACTGTGCTCCCGATCCTCGCCCTCGGGTTCGTGGGATGGCAGCTGTGGGAGACGGCGCTGCACTGGTACGACCTCGTCGTCTTCGCGGTCATGTACATCCCGCTGACGCTCGGCATCACCGTCGGCTTCCACCGGCACTTCACCCACCGCGCCTTCAAGACCCGCCCCTGGGTGCGGGCCACGCTCGCCGTCCTGGGCAGCGCGGCGATCGAGGGCCCGATCATCGCCTGGGTCGCCGACCATCGCAAGCACCACGCCTTCGCCGACCAGCACGGCGATCCCCACTCGCCGCACGTCGACGTCGGGCCCGGGCTGCGCGGCGTCATGGCCGGCCTCTTCCACGCCCACGTGGGCTGGCTGTTCATCCACAACCAGCGCGCCCGCAAGGAGCGCTACGCGCGCGACCTGATGGAGGACCCGACGATCGCGTTCATCGACCGGACGTTCTTCTACTGGGTCGCCCTCGGGCTCCTGGTCCCCTTCGGCCTCGGGTTCCTCCTGAGCGGCTCGTGGGTCGGCGGCCTGACGGGCCTCCTCTGGGGCGGCGCGGTGCGGATGCTCGTCCTGCACCACGTGACCTACTCGATCAACTCGATCTGCCACGTCTTCGGGCGCCGTCGCTTCGACACCGACGACCACTCGCGCAACGTGGCGTGGCTCTCGCTCTTCTCGATGGGGGAGGCCTGGCACAACAACCACCACGCCTTCCCGACCTCGGCGGAGCACGGCCTCCGGCGCGCCGAGCTCGACCCGAGCGCCCTGGTCATCCGCACCCTCGAGCGGCTCGGGCTGGCCTGGGACGTCGTCCGGGTGAGCCCGGAGCGCCAGGCCCGCAAGGCGGTCTGAGCCGGGCGGGTCAAGCGCCGGGGGCGGGCGTCCGATGCATACTGGCAACGTGCGCCGCCGGCTCCCGCTCATCGCCCTGCTCGCCGTGCTGCTCAGCACCGGCGTCGCGCTGACGGCCTTCGGCGGCTCGCGCGGCGCCGAGC
>CALMNS010000282.1 GCA_937871635.1 uncultured Solirubrobacter sp. | reverse complement strand
CCCGGGAGCGGCCGCGGGCGCGGTCCTGACCGACGATCCCGCCGCCGCCGTCGCCGGGGCGAGCGCGGTCTACACGGACGTCTGGGTCTCCATGGCCGATGACGAGGCGAGCGCGGCCGCCCGCCGCGCGGCGCTGCAGGGCTACCGGATCGACGACGCGCTCCTCGACCGCGCGGCGCCCGGGGCCATCGCGCTGCACTGCCTTCCTGCCCATCCGGGCGAGGAGATCACGGCCGAGGTCCTCTACGGCGGGCGGCAGCGGATCTGGGATCAGGCCGAGAACCGCCGCCACGCCCAGAAGGCCCTCGTCGAGCACTTGGTGGAGTAGCCTCCGCCGGGCAGTGCCGTACCGCCCGTCCCCCAGCCGCACGCCGGCCACGGCCGCGCCGCAGGCCACCTCGGAGCCGGACGCCGAGGTCCGCGAGGTGCTCGCCCGGCTCGGCAACCCGCTCGAGCTCGTCCTCCTCACGCGCGAGCGCATCCAGGCGACGCTCGACGACGCGGTGCAGCGGGGCCGCATGACCCGGTCGGACGCCACCGACGTCGCGAGCGCCCTGATCGAGCGCGGGCGGCGGCAGACGGAGGACCTGCTGGCCGACGTCGAGCAGCTCCTGGGCCGCTCGCGCGACCAGCTCGACGAGACGACGGGCGAGGCCCGGCGTCGGACCCGCGGGAAGGTCGCCGCGCCGGCCGACCGCATGCTGCGCGAGGTCGACCGGGCGCGCCGGATGGCCGGGATCGGCTCGGGCTTCCCCGTCTCGGGCTACGACGAGCTGACCGCCGCGCAGGTGACGAGCCGGCTCGGCGAGCTCACCCCCGCCGAGCTGCGCAAGGTGCGCGAGTACGAGCGGCGCAACGCGAACCGCAAGAGCGTGCTCGCGGCCGTCGAGCAGAAGCTCGGCTAGCCCTGACGGCGCCGGACCGGGACCTCGCGGAGCGCCTGGTCCGCCGGGCGGGGGCCATCGCCCTCGAGCTGCGCGGCGGGGTCGCCGAGGCGAAGGCGGGCGCCACCGACGTCGTCACCGAAGCCGACCGGCGGGCGGAGGCCGCGCTCCTGCGCGTGTTGCGCGAGGAGCGGCCGGACGACGGCGTCACGGGCGAGGAGGGCAGCTCCGTGGCCGGCGACGGGCGCCGCTGGCTGCTCGACCCGGTCGACGGGACGCTCAACTACGCCTCGGGCCAGCCCGCGTGGTGCTCGGCGGTGGTGCTGGTCGACGGGGAGGAGCCGCTGGCCTGCGCGGTCTACGACGCGATGCACGACGAGCTGTGGAGCGCGTCGCGCGGCGAGGGCGCCACGGTCAACGGGGCGCCGCTGCGAGCCTCGACGGACGGCCGGCCGCTCGAGGCGGCGACGGTCTCCGCCTTCGTGGACGTCCGCCGCCGCGATCCCGGCATCGTGGCCGGGACGGACGCGCTGACCCGTCGCG
>CALMNS010000281.1 GCA_937871635.1 uncultured Solirubrobacter sp. | reverse complement strand
TGTACGCCGGCTGCGGCATCGTGGCCGGCTCCGACGCCGAGGCCGAGCTGGCCGGGCGGGGCATGGCCATCGGCGCGAGCGGCGCCGCCGGCCTGCCCGCCGTCCGCGCCCTCGCGGTGGAGGACGCGTCGCGTGCGCTGCGCGAGACGCTGCGGCTCGGCGAGGACAGCCGCGTGCTCCTGATCGCCACCGAGGGTCCCACGGACGTCTGACGCGAGCGGCGAGGCCGCGGGCGATGCGCCGGCGGTGCGCGGGCGCCGCCGTCGGTGAGTCACCGAAGGGCGCCGGTGATACACTGCTCGGGCCGTGCCGACGCTCAACCCGCGGTACCAGGTGACGGACACGGGGCAGGTCCGGCGGCTGCTCGATGAGGCCGCGTTGGCCTGGCCCGAGCTGGCCGGAGATCGCAAGGCGCTCCTGCTGCGACTCGCCGAGACGGGGGCCCGCCATCTTCCGCCCGCCCGTGCCGACCTGGAGGCCGAGCTGCGGGCGCACGGGGGGGACTGGGTGGCGATCCGCGGGTCACGGCTCCTGATCGCCGACCCGCAGGCCGAAGTGGTCGTCGGCTGGCTGCGCGACCACGGCGAACGAGCCGATTCGGTGTTCCGCGTGCCGGCGGGCGAGGGGGAGATCCCCGCCGAGCACGGCGTGGCGTGATCGCGTTCCGGCCCGTGCCCGGGACCTCGGGCGGCCGGCCGCGCCCGCTGCTCGAGGTCTACGTCGATCCCGGGCGCCTCGTGCCACTGACCTGCCTGGTCGACACCGGCGCCGCCGGGATCCGGCTGAGCGCCGAGCTCGCACGCGCGATCGGCGTCCCGCTGCCCGGTGCGCCGACGGCGCCGGACGTGATCGTCGGCGGGACTCGCAGCCAGGTGTTCGAGGTGCGGCGGCGGCTCAGCGTCATGGTCGACGGCCGGCCGCTCGCGTGGGACGCGCTCGTCTCCTTCTGCGACCCGTGGCCGCACCCGTTCGGGCTCCTCGGGCAGACCGGCTTCTTCGACGCCTTCGACGTCCTGATCCAGGGGCGGGAGCGCCGGTTCGAGCTCACGGCTCGCCTCAACGCCCGGTAACCCGGTCCCGCGCCGCCGCCGCCGTCCCGACTGGCGCGAGCCTGCCGTGTCACATCCGGGGCGCCGGCGGTGCTTCACAGAGAATGGAGCTCATCGAGCAAGGTGAGAGCGCGACGGCCGGAGAAGTCGAGCGAAAGGACGGTGCGGCAGTGTCGACTGCGTTGGGACGACGGCCCGTCCGCGCCGATCTCGAGCAGGTCTTCCGCGCCGCCTATCCTCGGGTCGTCGGCGTCGCCGCTCGCGTGCTCGGCTCCCGCGACGAGGCCGAGGACGTCGCCCAGGAGGTGTTCCTCTCGTTCGGGCGTTCGTCGGTTCCGGCCGGCGAGGCGGCGGGATGGCTGTCCGTCGCGGCGGCGCACACCGCGCTGAACCACCTCCGCTCGGGCCGTCGTCGGGCTTCCCGTGAGGAGGCCGTCGCCGATGGCGGTGCGGTGTCCCCCGACATCGCCGACGCGGTCGTGACCCTCGAGGAGCGCCGCCACGTGCGGGCGGCGCTCGCGCGGCTCCCGAGGGGGCACGCCTTGGCCCTCGTCCTGCGCCACAGCGGCCTCAGCTACGCCGAGGTGGCTGCCGCGCTCGAGCTTTCCCCCGGCAGCGTCGGCACCACCGTGCGCCGCGCCGAAGCCGCCTTACGAGAGGAGTTGAACCGTCATGCGTCATCCGACTGACGGCACGCTGCGCCGGCTCCTGGACGAGCCGGCGGGCGTCGCCGACGACGACCGCGAGCACGTCGCGGAGTGCCCGGTGTGCCGGTCCGAGCTCGCCGCCGCCCAGGACGACGCCGCGATCGTCGGCGCGGCGCTGGACGTCGAGGTCGCCACGGACGTCGATGCGGCGTGGCAG
>CALMNS010000280.1 GCA_937871635.1 uncultured Solirubrobacter sp. | reverse complement strand
TGCGGAGCTCGTGGCGACGTCGTACACGGCCCGCCTGCTCGCCCACCCGCCGCTCGTCGGGGAGAAGGTCCAGGAGGAGGCGGAGGAGGTCGCCCGCGCCGCCCGGGAGGAGACCGACGAGCGCGTCGCCGAGGAGGCCGCCGACCTCGTCTACCACCTGGCGGTGCTGCTGCGCTCCCGCGGCCTCTCCCTCACCGACGCCGAGCGCGTCCTCGGACACCGCGCCCGCGGTGGCCCTGAGCGTCCCGCGTCCGCACCGTGATCTCGGACTTCCCTCCGGACGCGGCGCCGAGCGCGTCCGTCCGCGGCGACATCGGGCCGGACCTCGACGAGGTCCGCGTCCTCGCGCGCGACCACGACCTCGTCCCGATCCGCCAGACGTTCATCGCCGACTGCGAGACGCCCGTCTCGGCGTTCCTCAAGCTCCGCGGGGATCCCGCCCATCCGGGCGGCCCCGCCTTCCTGCTCGAGTCCGCCGAGCAGGGCCAGCGCGTCGGGCGCTGGAGCTTCATCGGCTACAAGCCGCGCTCCGTCCTGCGGTGGGGCCTCGCCGACGGGGGCGACCCCTACGCGCTGGCCGCCGAGGAGCTGGCCCGCCACCGCCAGGCTCCGCTGCCCGACCTGCCGCCGTTCGCCGGCGGGGCGGTCGGCTTCTTCGGCTACGACTGCGTGCGGGCCGTCGAGCCGCTCGGGCCGCCCAACCCCGACGAGGTCGGGCTGCCGGACATGGCGCTCATGCTCTCCGACGTCCTCGTCGCGTTCGACCACCTCAAGCACTCGGCGACCGTGCTGGCCAACGTCTACGTCGAGGACGACCTGGAGGCGGCCTACGCCCGCGCGGTGGGGCTCATCGGCGAGGTCCGCGACCGCCTCGCCGGGCCGCTGCCGCCCGTGGCCACGGTGGGGGAGGGCGAGCCGCGATCGCAGCCGACCTTCGAGTCCAACCTGCCGCGCGAGACCTTCGAGGGCATGGTCGAGCGCATCGTGGAGTACATCCACGCCGGCGACGCCTACCAGGTGGTGCCCTCCCAGCGCTGGTCGGCCGCCGTGGACGTCGAGCCCTTCTCGATCTACCGCGGCCTGCGCGCGTCGAACCCGTCGCCGTACATGTACTTCCTCGACTTCGAGGACTTCCAGGTGGTGGGCGCTTCGCCCGAGCCGCTCGTCACGGTCCGCCCCCACCCGATCGTCCCCGGCCGGCGCACCGTCTCGACGCGGCCCATCGCCGGGACGCGGCCGCGCGGGGCGGACGCCGCCGCCGACGCCCGCCTGGCCCAGGAGCTCCTCGCCGACGAGAAGGAGCGCTCCGAGCACCTGATGCTCGTCGACCTCGGGCGCAACGACATCGGGCGGGTGAGCGAGTACGGGTCCGTCGAGGTCTCCTCGCTCATGCGGCTCGAGACCTACTCGACCCTCATCCACATCGTCTCCGACGTGACGGGCACGCTGCGCGAGGGCGTCTCGCCGGTCGGGGCCCTGCGCGCGGTGCTGCCGGCGGGGACGCTGTCGGGCGCGCCCAAGGTCCGCGCCATGCAGATCATCGACGAGCTCGAGCCGGTCAAGCGCGGCGCCTACGGCGGCGCGGTCGGCTACCTCTCCTACACGGGCGAGCTCGACACGTGCATCTGCATCCGCACCGTGGTCCTCAAGGACGGGATCGCGCGCATCCAGGCCGGCGGCGGCACGGTGGCCGACGCCGTCCCCGCCTACGAGTACGAGGAGTCCCGGACGAAGGCCCGCGGCGTCGTGCGCGCGATCGAGCTCGCCACCCACCAGCCGGAGTGGCCGTAGCCATGGCCCCGCCCACCCGGGTCCTCGTCGTCGACAACTACGACTCGTTCACCTACAACCTCGTCCAGTACCTCGGCGAGCTGGGGGCGGAGGTCGAGGTCGTGCGCAACGACGCGGCGACGGTGGCCGAGCTGCGCGAGCGCGCTCCCGACCGCGTGGTCGTCTCGCCTGGCCCTTGCACCCCGGCCGAGGCCGGCATCTCCGTCGAGGCGATGCGCGCCTTCCCCGAGGCGGGGATCCCCACGCTGGGCGTCTGCCTGGGCCACCAGTCGCTCGCCCGCGCGTTCGGCGGGCGGGTGGTCCGTCACGCGCCCGTGCACGGCAAGACCACCGACATCGAGCACGACGGGTCCGACCTGTTCGCCGGCCTGCCGAGCCCGCTGACCGTCGGGCGCTACCACTCGTTGGTGGTCGAGGAGGCGTCGCTCCCCGACGTGCTGGTCGGCACCGCCTGGGGCGGCGGGGTGCTGATGGCCATGCGCCACCGCGAGCTCCCGGCCCTGGGCGTCCAGTTCCACCCGGAGTCCGTCCTGACCCCCGAGGGCAAGCACCTGCTCGGGACCTTCCTGGGGTAGGCTCCGCCTTTGCCGAACGCCACGCTCACCCGGGCGATCGACGCGCTGGCCTCCGGGGAGGACCTCACCACCGACGCGATGGCCGACGTGCTGGCCGAGATCATGGCCGGCGACGCGTCGGAGACCCAGACCGCCGCGGTGCTCATCGCGCTGCGCACGAAGGGGGAGACGGTCGACGAGCTCGTCGGCCTCGCGACGACGATGCGGCGGCTGGCCACCCCCGTCGAGGTCGACGACGACGACCTGCTCGACACGGCCGGGACGGGGGGCGGGCGCCCGACCTTCAACGTCTCGACCACCGCGGCGCTCATCGCCGCGGGCGCGGGCTGCCGGGTGGCCAAGCACGGCAACCGGTCGGCCACCGGGCTCTCCGGCTCGGCCGATCTGCTCGAGGCGCTCGGCGTCCGCATCGACCTCGATCCGGCCGGCGTGGCACGCTGCGTGCGCGACGTGGGCTTCGGCTTCATGTTCGCCCCCGCCCACCACGGCGCCACCCGCTTCGTCGTCCCCGTTCGCAAGGAGCTCGGCGTCCGCACCATCTTCAACTTCCTCGGCCCCCTCACGAATCCCGCCGGCGCCACCCGCCAGCTCATCGGCGTCTCGGACCCGGCGTACCTGGAGACGATGGCCGGCGCCCTGGCGCGGCTCGGTGCGCGGCGGGCGCTCGTCGTCTCGAGCCACGACGGGCTCGACGAGCTGTCGACCTCAGGCGCCACCCGGGTGGTCGAGGTCGACGGCGAGGGCGGCCTGCTCGCCTACGAGGTGTCCGCCGCCGAGGTCGGGCTCGCGCCGTCGGCGCGCGACGCCGTGTGCGGCGGCACGCCAGCAGAGAACGCCGAGGTGACCCGCCGGATCCTCGCGGGGGAGCCGGGTGCGGCCCGCGACCTCGCCGTGCTCAACGCGGGGGCGGCGATCCTCGCCGGCGGGCGGGCGCAGACGCTCGAGGCG
>CALMNS010000279.1 GCA_937871635.1 uncultured Solirubrobacter sp. | reverse complement strand
AGCGCGCGGTCGGCCAGGTAGTCCTGGCCGGCCAGCGCCGCGACCACCGCGTCGACGCTACGCAGCGGCCCGCTCCAGGGCGCGGCGGCACAGCACCGTGGCGAGGTGGCGCTTGTAGTCCGCGCTCGCGTTGAGGTCGGCCGGCGGGTCGGTGCCCTCGGCGGCGAGCTCGGCCGCCGCCGCGATGCTCTGCGAGTCGAGCGGCCCTCCGCGCAGGGCGGCCTCGACCGCGGTCCCCCGCAGCGGGACCCCGGCCAGGTGGGTGAGCCCCACCCGGACGTCCTCGCAGGTGCCGTCCGCGCCCTTCTTGACCAGGGCGCCCACCGCCACCATCGCCCAGTCCTCCTGGCGGCGGTTGAACTTCTCATAGCCGAACCCGTAGCCCTCCATCGCGGGCAGCCGGACCTCGGTGAGGATCTCCCCCTCGGCCACCGCGGTGGTCAGGTAGTCCTCGAAGAAGTCCGCGGCGGCGACCTCGCGGATCCCCTGCGCCCCGAGGATCGACGCGGACCCCTCCATGGCCAGGAAGACGGCCGGCATGTCCGACGCCGGGTCCCCGTGCGCGAGCGTGCCGCCCAGGGTGCCGCGGTAGCGGACCTGGGGATCGGCGATCGTGCTCGCGGCGAGCGCCGCCAGCCCGAGCCCCGGCTCCTTGGAGACGGCGTAGTGCTTGGCCATCGCCCCGATCCGGAACTGGCCGTTCTCGCGCTGGATGCCGTCGAGGCCGGCGACCTTGCGCAGGTCGACCAGCAGCGAGGGCGCCGCGAGCCGGAGCTTCATGAGCGGGATCAGCGAGTGCCCGCCGGCCAGGATCTTCGCGTCCTCGCCGCCGTCGCGCAGGGCGGCGACGGCCTCCTCGAGGGTGCTCGGCGCCACGTAGTCGAACTCGACGGGGATCATGCCCGCTCTCCCTGATCGGGGCGGGCGGGGCCCGAGCCGCCGCCGCCCATGCCGTGCTCGTCGAAGGCCCCGCCCTGCTTGCCCGGGTCGGCCGAGCCGGTGCCGGCACCTTGGGCCCGCTGGATCTGCTCCCACACCCGCATGGGCGAGAGGGGCATCTGCAGCGACGTCACCCCGAGCGGGCGCAGCGCGTCGACCACCGCGTTGAGGACGGCCGGAGAGGCGGCGATGGTGCCCGCCTCGCCGACGCCCTTGACCCCCATCGAGGTCGTCGTCGACGGCGTCTCGGTGCGGTCGGTCTCGAACATCGGGACGTCGGCGGCGCTCGGGAGCGCGTAGTCGACGAACGTGCCCGTCACGAGCTGGCCGTCCTCGTCGTAGTGGATGCGCTCGTAGAGGGCCTGGCCGATCGCCTGGGCGATGCCGCCATGGACCTGGCCGTCGATGATCATCGGGTTGATCGCCGGCCCGCAGTCGTCCACCGCCACGTAGCGGACGATCTCCGTCTTGCCCGTCTCGGCGTCCACCTCGACGACGCACGCGTGCGCCCCGAACGGGAACACGAAGTTCGCCGGGTCGTAGAACGCCGTCTCCTCGAGCCCCGGCTCCATGCCCTCGGGCAGGTTCTCCGGGATGTAGGCCTCGCCGGAGGCCTCCGCGAGGGTGAGCCCCTTGTCGGGCGAGCCCTTGACCGCGAAGCGCCCGTCCTTGAGCTCGATGTCCTCGGGCGCCGCCTCGAGCTGGTGGGCCACGATCTTCTTGATCTTGCTCGTGACCTTGTCGACGGCGCGGACCATCGCCTCGCCGCCGACCGACAGCGAGCGCGACCCGTACGTGCCGAGCCCCTGCGGCCCCGTGCCCGTGTCGCCGTGGATGACCTCGACCTGCTCGGGGTCGATCCCGAACCGGTCCGCGGCGATCTGGGCGAAGGAGCTCTCGACCCCCTGGCCGTGCGGCGAGGCGCCGGTGTAGATCGTCACCGCGCCGGTGACGTGGACCCGCACCATCGAGGACTCCCACAGCCCCGTCTGCAGCCCGAAGCCGCTCGGCCCGGTCACCCGGGACGGCGCCAGCCCGCAGATCTCCGTGTAGGTGGAGAACCCGACGCCGAGGTAGCGGCCGCGCTCGCGCCCCTCGGCCTGCTCGCGCTTGAACGCCTCGTAGTCGAAGTGCTCGAGGAGCTTGTCGAGGGCGCCGTGGTAGTCGCCCGAGTCGTAGACGATGCCCAGCGCGGTCGTGGCCGGGAACTCCTCCTTGGGGATGAAGTTCTTGCGGCGCAGCTCCAGCCGGTCCATCCCCAGCTCGTCGGCGGCCTGATCAAGCGTCGTCTCGATCATGTGGGTGGCCTCGGGCCGCCCCGCGCCGCGGATCGCGTCCGTGGCGTTCTTGTTCGTGAAGACGCCGGTGATGTCCGTCTGGACGGCGGGGATCTTGTAGCAGCCGCTCATCACGAACGCCCCGAGCGACGGGATCGACGGGGTGAGCAGGAACATGTACGCGCCGAGGTCGGCGATGATCTTCGAGTGGATGGCGGTGATCGAGCCGTCGCGCTTGAAGCCCATCCGCACGGTGGCGACCTGGTCGCGGCCGTGGTGGGAGACCTGCATGTGCTCCGAGCGGGTCTCCACCCACTTGACGGGCCGGCCCGTCGCCTTCGAGCACGCCGCCATCAGCGGCTCCTCGGCGTAGATCTGGAGCTTCGCGCCGAAGCCGCCGCCCACGTCGGGGGCGATGACCCGGATCTTCTCCTCGCTGTGGCCGAGCATGATGGCCAGGAAGAGCCGGAGGAAGTGCGGGACCTGGGTCGAGGACCAGACCTGCAGGTTGCCGGCCTTGTAGTCGGCCACGACGGCGCGCGGCTCGATCGGCGCCCCGGAGATCCGGTGGTTCTCCACGCGCCGCTCGACGATCAGGTCCGCCTCGGCGAAGCCCGCCTCGAGGTCCCCGCCGCCCAGCGACCACTCGTGGACCTTGTTCGTCCCGAACTGCTGGTGGACGAGCGGCGAGCCCTCCTCGAGGGCCTTCTCGGGGTCGATCACCACGGGCAGCGGGTCGTACTCGACCAGCACCTGCTCGGCGGCGTCCACGACGGCGTAGCGGTCGTCGCCCACCACGACGGCGACGGCGTCCCCGACGTGCTTGACCTCCTCCTTGGCCAGCGGCCAGTGCTCCGGGGCGTTGACCTCGACGCCGGGCGGCACCCACGCAAGGGGCAGGCCGGCGGCGAGCTCGAGGTCGGCGGCGGTCAGGACGGCCTGGACGCCGGGGAGGGCCTTGGCCCCCTCCGTGTCGATGGAGACGATCCGGGCGTGGGCCTCGGGGGAGCGGACGATCGCGGCGTACAGGAGGCCCGGGAGGACGATGTCGTCCGTGTAGGCGGCGCGACCTGTGATCAGCCGCGGGTCCTCCTTGCGCTTCATGGCCCGGCCGACGTGGCCGTTGGCGACCGGCGGGGGCTCGGCGATGCTCATGCGCCCGTCCCCTTCGCCGCGAACTCCTCGGCCGTCTCGCGGCCCTCCTCGGAGACCGGGGGCGGCTCCGCCTCGCCGCGCCGGGGGTGCTGCGCCGCCTCCTGAACCGCCTTGACGATGTTGTGGTAGCCCGTGCAGCGGCAGAGGTTGCCGGCGAGCGCCTCGCGGATCTCGGGCTCGGAGGGCTGCGGGTTGTGGGCGAGCAGGTCCTTGGAGGCCATGATCATCCCCGGGGTGCAGTAGCCGCACTGCAGGCCGTGCTTCTCCCAGAACGCCGTCTGCATCGGGTCGAGGTCGCCCTCGTCGCCGATGCCCTCGATGGTGGTGACGCTCGAGCCGTCGGCCTGGACGGCGAGGACGGTGCAGGTCTTGACGGCCTCGCCGTCGACCGAGCAGGTGCACGCGCCGCAGTTCGAGGTGTCGCACCCGACGTGGGTGCCCGTGAGCCCGAGGTCCTCGCGCAGGAAGTGGACGAGGAGCCGCCGTGGCTCCACCTCCGCCTCGCGCGGTACCCCGTTCACGTCGATGCTGACGTGGACGGTGCCTGCCATGACGTCTCCTCCCTGAAGTCGATCGTGCTGACCGCCGCGATCGTACTGCCGATCCGCACGGTGCGCGCAACCGTTCACGCCACGACGCCTCACTCGCCCTGGGCGGCCAGCTGGACGATCCTCCAGCCGCCCGCCTCCCGCCGCAGCTCGACCGTGTCGCGCGAGGCGGGCTGGCCCGCCGCCGAGCTGCGTACCTGCGCCCGGGCGGTCGCGCCGGTCACCGTGACCTCCCCCACGCTGAGCCGCGGCTCGCGGACGTCGGCGAGGCCGCGGCGCAGGGCGTCCTCGCACGGCAGGCCGATCGCCTCTGCCCGCGCGGTGAGCCGCGGGGAGTAGACCTCCGTGCAGAGCGCCCGGTAGTCCTTGGCCGCCGTCGCGCGGTCGAGCTGGTCAAGCTTGGCGCGGACCTGGGCCTCCGGCGAGGGCCTGGGCTCGCCCCCGCAGGCGCTCGCGAGGATCGCGACGGGCAGGAGGATCCTGGGCCGCACGGCGGGAGAATAGACTCGGTGCCATGGAGGGCTCCACGGGAGAACAGACGACCCGCGCCTGGCTGCGCTGCTACCGCTGCTGGTCGCAGGAGCTCGAGGTCCAGGTCCACTACGAGGGCATCCACCGGATCGATCCGGTCACCGGCGAGCGCGCCGAGGTGGTCGACGAGATCCAGGAGGCGGTCGTGCAGTGCCTGGACTGCATGCACGACCAGCCCCACCTCGGCTTCCACAACGGCCGCATCGAGCCGATCGAGGACCGCTGGGAGCGGATGATCGCCGGCACGCCGTGGGTCGCCTCCTGCACGGTCACCGTGGACGGGGACTCGGTGGAGACCTGCTCGGGCCCCGAGGCGGCCGACGCGCTCGCCTACGCCGCGTTCGGCGACTTCGGGACCCGCGAGTTCTTCACCCACGTGCGCTTCCACAAGCACGACGACGAGCAGATCGTCGTCCACCTGCTCGTCGAGCTCTACGCCCGCTCGGCCGAGGAGGCGACCGGCGTACTCGAGGAGGCCGCCCGCGGCCTCCTCGCCATCACCTCGCTGGCCGAGGAGTCGCGGCCCCCGGCGGCCACCGGGAGCGACCCCCACTGAGCGCGGGCGCCGGTGTCGATCGCGACCCCGCTTCGCGGGTCGCCGTCGTCGGCCACGTGGAGTGGGTGACGTTCGCGCAGGTCGCGCGCCTTCCCCGGCAGGGGGAGATCCTCACCGCCTCGAGCGGCTGGGACGACGCGGCGGGCGGCGGCGGCGTCGCGGTGGTCCAGCTCGCCCGCCTCGCCGGCGAGGCGGCGTTCTACACCACCCTGGGCGACGACGCGAACGCGGGCCGGGTGCGCGAGCGGCTCGAGTCCTTCGGCGTCCGCGTCTACGCCACGGAGCGCGCGACGCCGCAGCGGCGGGCGTTCACCTTCCTCGACGCGGACCACGAGCGGACGATCACCGTGATCGGCGACCGGATCGTCCCGCACGGCAGCGACGCCCTCGACTGGGACGCCCTGGCCGGCTACGACGGCGTCTACCTCACCGGCGGGGACGCGGCGGCCGCGCGGGCGGCGCGCGCCGCGAAGGTGCTGGTCGCCACCCCGCGCGCGGTCGACGCGCTGGAGGGCGCCGGCGTGGTCCTCGACGCGCTCGTCTACTCCGCCGACGACGCCGAGGAGACCCGCATCGCCGAGACGCTCGACCCGGCGCCGCACCACCTCGTGGCCACCGAGGGGGAGCGCGGCGGGCGCTGGCGCGGCGCGGAGGGCCGCACGGGCGCGTGGCAAGCGTCCGAGCTCGACGCCGAGCCGGCCGACGCCTACGGGGCGGGCGACTCGTTCGCCGCGGCGCTCACCTTCGCGCTCGGCCGCGGGGACGGGCTCGACGCCGCACTGGCGATCGCCGCGCGTGCCGGCGCCACCTGCATGACGGGCCACGGCCCTTACGAGCGCCAGCTCAGCGCCGAGGACCTGTAGGAGTTCTACCGTACGAAGGGTGACCGCGAAGCGCTCGCCCTACGCGCTCCCCGAGCGCAAGCCCGGCGCGCCGTACTCGCCGGCGGACATGCTGCGCGACAAGCGCGCGATCGTCGACACGGGCCTCGCCCCGATCGTCTTCATCGTGGTCAACGGGCTCGCGGGGCTCAACCCGGCGGCGGTCGCCGCGGGCGTCGTGGCGGTCGGGCTCATGCTCGAGCGCGTCATCCGCCGCGCCTCGCCGGTCAACGCCATCGGCGGTTTGCTGGGCACGGGCATCGCGATCTACATCGCCCTGCGCACGGGCACCCCGGAGGGCTTCTTCTGGCCCAAGGTGGCCCAGAACGGCGCTTACGCGGTCGTCTTCCTCGGCTCGGTCCTCATCCGCCGCCCGCTCGTCGGGATCATCGTCGGCCTCGTCTACCAGTGGCCGGGCGCCTTCGTCCGCGACCCGCGAGTCCGGCCCGCGTTCATGGTCGCCACGCTGGCCTGGGTCCTGCTCTTCGGCGTCCGCGCCGTCGTCTACGCCGTGCTCATCCTGGCCGGCAAGGCGGAGTGGCTCGGCGCGGTGGTCCTCGTCCTGGGGTGGCCGGCGTTCGCCGCGACGATCTTCTTCAACTACCGCTACGTCACCTGGCGCCTGC
This sequence comes from uncultured Solirubrobacter sp., assembly GCA_937871635.1. Lineage (GTDB taxonomy): Bacteria > Actinomycetota > Thermoleophilia > Solirubrobacterales > Solirubrobacteraceae > JACCYI01. Next base: position 94 of record CALMNS010000279.1, on the reverse strand, counting down.
ACAAGGCCGGCGCGCCGGACCCCGAGGACTTCCGCGAGCCCGGGACCGCCGCCCCCGGGGCGGAGCCGGCGCCCGGGCCCGCCCCGGTCAGCGG
>CALMNS010000278.1 GCA_937871635.1 uncultured Solirubrobacter sp. | reverse complement strand
GCTACGGGCCCACGGGCGGCGACGAGGTGGAGCTCCTGATCGCCCCGAACCCGGGGGTCCCGGCCGGCCCGCTGCGCGAGACGGCCTCGGGCGGCGAGCTGTCCCGCGTCATGCTGGCCCTGATGGGGGTGGCGGCGGTGGCCGAGCACGGGCCGGGGACGCTCGTCTTCGACGAGGTCGACGCCGGGATCGGCGGCAAGACCGCCCGGGCGGTCGGCGAGCAGCTCCGCGGCCTCGCCGCGGCCCGCCAGGTGCTCTGCATCACGCATCTGCCGCAGATCGCCTCGCTGGCCGAGCGCCACTTCACCATCGTCAAGGACACGGGCGGCGCCACCGCGCGCACCACGGTGGCCGAGCTCGCGCGGAGCGAGGTCGTCGGGGAGATCGTGCGGATGCTGGGGGCCGAGGGCGACGACGTCGCGGCTCGCCGGCACGCGAAGGAGCTGCTCCGCGCGGCGTAGCCCGAAGGCCACGCCGCGCTCGCAGGCGCTTCTCCCTACTGCGCCGGCTGGCGCTTGTAGCCCTGCGCCGTCTCGGAGTTGAGCGGCTCGCCGACCGCGGTGAGCCCGCCCTTGGCCTTATCGTCCACGTCGAGGGCGAAGACCGCCTTGCCCGACGACTGCCCCACCTGGGAGAAGTCGAGCGTGCCGGCCACGAGCCCCTCGGTCTCCACCGCGGAGAGCTGGCGGAACGCCTTGACGATCCCCGCCCGCGTGAGGTCCTTGTTCTCGCAGGCCTTCTTGAGCGCCTCGTCCATGACCTTGGCCTCCGCGTAGCCGACCATGACCGCCTGCTGCGGGACGCCCTTCGGGAACGCCTTCTCGTAGGCCGTCGCCGCCTTCTGCACGGCCGGCTCGTCCGACGCGTACGGCGCGCCGCCCGCGAAGACGGTCACGTTCTTGGCCAGCGTCTCGCCGGCCGGCGTGTTGAGGATCTGCGGGGCGAACACGGGCCCGTTGGTCCCGATCGGGACGTCGAGCCCCGTCGACTTCGACACGCCGGCGAGCGACGCGAGCTGCCCGGGGGCCGTCGTGACCCAGATCGCCTTGACCCCCGCGCGCTTGAACGCCGCCGCCGCGCCCGACATGTCCTCGTCGGTCGCCTTGATCTTCTGCTCCTCGACCTTGAGCCCGAACTTCTCCGCGGCGTACTCGACGCCGATCAGGCCGCCCTCGCCGAAGTCGCCCTCGAAGTAGAGGTCGCCGATCGTGTCGCCCTTCTTGAGGCCCTTGTTCTTAATGAGCCACTCGATGCCGTTGATGGCCTCGATGTCGTAGGTCGCGCCGATGATGCCGATGTTCTCCGCGTCGAGGAACGAGGGCGGCCAGGCGGCGGCGAGCGCGAGCATCTCGTCGCGCTCGAGCGTCGGCAGCAGCGCCGCGATGATCGGCGAGCCGACCACCTGGGAGATCGCTGCGACGTCGGGCTCCATGTCGCGGTAGAGGGAGACCGCCTTCTGCACGTCGTAGCCCGCGTCCTTGACGAGGAGCTTGACCTGCCGGCCGCAGACGCCGCCCGCCGCGTTGCGCTCCTTCCAGTAGAGCTCCTGCGCCTGGGTGAACGCCGTGGCGTTCGGCGCGAAGACCCCGCTGAGGTCGGTGAGCTCGCCGACCGTGATCTGCTTCGCGGTCACGCCGGGCCCGGCTTTGACCTCCTCGGCCGCGTCGCCGCCCCCGCCCCCTCCGGTCTCCTCGCTCTTGCCGCAGGCGGCGACGCCGAGCGCGAGGACGAGGGACGAGCCGATCGCCGAGATCCGGGCGAAGCGCTGGGTCATGCGGTCTCCTTGGGTGGGAATGCGGAGGAACGGGCCGGCACTCTCGGCGCCGGCGAGGTCGTGTCCTGCGGGGCGGCGTCGTCGGCGCCGGTCGAGCGCAGCTTGCGCCGCCCGAGCGAGCCGATCCCGCCCGGGGCGAAGAGCAGGACGGCGACGATCGCCGCCCCGAACGCGAAGCGCGCGGCCTGCGCGGGCTCGACGCCGCCGCCCGCGCCGGGCTGGGCCAGGAACGGCAGCGCGTCGGAGTACTTGTCCATGAGCTTCGGCAGCATGGAGACGAAGATCCCGCCGAGCACCGCACCGCGGATCGAGCCGAGGCCGCCGATGACGATCATCGCGAGGAATTCGACCGACAGGGCGAGCCCGAAGGACTCGGGGACGATCCGGTTGAAGACGAGGGCGAGGAGCACCCCGGCCAGGCCGGCGTACATGGAGGAGATGGTGAACGCCGCCGCCTTGTAGCGGGTCACGTCGACCCCCATCACCGCCGCGGCGACCTCGGAGTCGCGGACCGTCTCGAGCGCCCGGCCCGGGCGGCTCTCCATGAGCCGGCGCCCGTAGTAGTAGGCGACGCCGAGCAGGAGCAGGCCGAGGTACCACAGCCGCTCGAGCTCCTCGAACGGGACGCCGGCGATCGACAGCTCGGGCTCGTTCGCGCCGAACGAGAAGCCGAAGACGCTGAACGGCTCGGCGTCGCGGCCGTTGAAGCCGCCCGTCACCCCGGTCGCGTTGAAGAGGATGTGCTGGCCGATGAACACGAGCCCGATCGACGCGATGCCGAGGTAGATCCCCCGCAGCCGCCCCGACACCGGGCTGAACAGCGCCCCGCACAGCCCGGCGAGCGCGACGGCGAGCACGAGGGCGAGCAGCGGCGGCAGCCCGAGCCCGGACACCGTCGCGACGCCGAGCCCGTCGCCCGACGCGGCGAAGAAGCAGTAGCCGTAGGCGCCGACCGCCACGAAGAAGGCGTGGGCGAGCGAGAGCTGGCCCGCGGTGCCGGTGAGGATGGTCAGTCCGATCGCCCCGATCGCGGCGGCCATCGCGAAGAGGCCCGTCTGCAGCCAGAACGACTCGAGGAAGAGCGGCGCGATCAGGGCCAGCACGGCGAGCACGAGCCAGCCGATGCGGCCCGGGCCGCGCAGCGAGCGCAGTCGCTCAGACACGCGTCAGCTCCTTCGTGCCGAACAGCCCGGCGGGGCGGATCAGGAGCACCAGCACCATCACCACGTAGGGCGCGACCTGCCCGAGCCCGCGCCCCAGGAAGGTGAACTCGTCCTGGTATCCCGAGGCCATCGTCACCACCACGCCGATGATCAGCGCGCCGACCACCGCGCCGACCACGGAGTCCAGGCCGCCGAGGATCGCGGCGGGGAAGGCGCTGATGGCGACGAGGCCGGCCGTGCGGTCGACGCCCGGGGTGGGGAAGGTGGTGAGGAAGATCGCCCCGACCGCCGCGAGCGCCCCCGCGACGAACCACGCGCCGGCCGCCACCCGCGAGAGGCGGATCCCCATCAGTGCGGCCGCCTCGCCGTCCTCCGCGGCGGCGCGCATGGCCACGCCCCAGCGCGAGAGCTTGAACGCGGCCATGAAGGCGCCGAGCAGCACGAGCGCGATGATCGCCGCGGCGACGCGGGCCTCCGGCACGCCGAAGGTGCCGAAGCGGATGATGTCGTCGCGCCACGGGTCGCCGATGTCGAGGACCTGCTGGCCGATCCGCCGCGCGAGCTCGGTGGCCAGCAGGATGTCCACCCCGATCGTCGCGATGGTCACCGTGTCGGCCGCGCGTCCCTTCACCCGGCGCAGCACGACCAGGTAGAGCAGCGCGGCCAGCAGCGCCGAGCTCAGCACGCCGACGAGCACCGCGAGGCCGAAGCCGATGTCGTCGGCGGTGGTGGCGATGAGGTAGGCGCCGAGCAGCACCACCGATCCGTGGGCGAAGTTGATCACCCGCGTGGACTTGAAGATGATCACGAAGCCGAGCGCGAGGAGCGCGTAGGTGAAGCCGAGCGAGAGCCCGTTGATCAGCAGCTCGATGAACTGGGTCACCGTCGGTCAGCCTCCTGCCTGGACGTGGGGAGCGGGCGTGCCGGCCACGCCGAGGTAGGCCTCGATCACCGCCGGGTCGTTCTGGACCTCGGCCGGCGGGCCGTCGGCGATGCGGCGGCCGAAGTCGAGGACCGTCACCCGGTCGGCGAGGCCCATCACGAAGCCCATGTCGTGCTCGACGAGGACGATCGAGATCCCGAGCGTCTCGCGGATCCGGGTGATGGCGTCCGCCATCCGCTGGGTCTCGCTCGAGTTCATCCCCGCCACGGGCTCGTCGAGGAGGAGCAGCGCCGGCTCGGCGCACAGCGCGCGCGCCAGCTCGACGCGTTTGCGGTTCCCGTAGGACAGCGCGGCGACCGGGCGCTCCAAGTGCTCCTCGAGGTCGAGCAGGCCGGCGATCTCGCGCACCTGCTCGGCCTGTCGCGTCCGTTCGCGGCGCGCGCCGGGCAGGCCGAGGCCGGCCGAGACGAAACCGGCCCGGCTGAGCCGGTGGCGCCCGAGGATCAGGTTGTCGCCCACCGTCGCGGTGGGGGAGAGCGCGATGTTCTGGAAGGTCCGGCTGATGCCGAGCTCGGCGATCCGGTGCGGTCGCATGCCGGTCAGCTCGCGATCGCCGTAGGCGACGCGCCCGCTCGTCGGCGCGTACACGCCGGTGAGCACGTTGAGCGAGGTCGACTTCCCGGCGCCATTCGGTCCGATCACCGCGTGGACCGAGCCGGGCGCCACGGTGAAGGAGACCTCCGCGAGGGCGGTGATCCCGCCGAAGCGGACGGTGAGGTCGTCCACCACGAGCTCCTCGGGTCGGCGGTCGGCCTCGCGTGCGGCCTGGGCGTGGCCGTTGCCCGCGGTGGCGGCCGGCGACGGGTCCACCGCGACCGCGGCCCCGCCGAGGTAGCGCTCCCGGACCTCGCTGCTGGCCTCGAGCTGGGCCGCGGGGCCCTCGAGGGTGACCCGGCCGACCTCGAGGACGAAGGCCTCGGACGCGACGTCGAGCGCCATGGCGGCGTTCTGCTCGACGAGCACCACCGACGTGCCCTGGCGGTTGATCTCGCGGATGACCTCGGCGATCTGCTCGACGATCTTGGGGGCGAGGCCGAGGGACGGCTCGTCGAGGAGCAGGAGCTTGGGCTCGGACATCAGCGCCCGGCCGATGGCGACCATCTGCTGCTCTCCGCCCGAAAGCAGGACGGCCCGCTGGCGGCGCCGCTCGCCCAGGATCGGGAACAGCTCGAGCACCCGCTCGTGCGCGCGCCGGCGCGCCTCGCCGCTCGAGACGGTCATCGCGCCCGCGCGGAGGTTCTCCTCCACCGTGAGCTCGCCGAAGATGCGCCGGCCCTCGGGGACCTGGACGATCCCGGCGCGCACGACGTCGGCGGCGCCGACGCCGGAGAGGTCACGCCCGTCGAAGGTCACGGTGCCGGCGTCGATGGCGCCCCCCTGCAGGGAGAGCGTGCCCGAGATGGCCCGCAGCAGCGTGCTCTTGCCGGCGCCGTTCGAGCCGAGCACGGCGACCACGGAGCCCTCGGCCACCGACATGGAGACCTCGCGCAAGGCCTGCAGGGCCCCTGCGTAGCTCACGCTGAGATCGCTGACCTCGAGCAGCGCCCTTCCCTCCTGCACCCGGAACGTCCTCTCCCCCTGGACCCCGGCGGGGCCACCCGTCGCGAACCGTAGGCGGCCGCCGGACCCCGGTCAAGTGGCAACCGGCACGCGCGCTCCCGCGTCTTGATCGACGCACCGGGATGCCGACGAGGGCGCTCGGCGGCGTCCTCCTCGCCCGCGCCGCCCCCGCCGGGCCTGCCCACGGCCGCGTCGTTCGTCGTCCCCTTTTCCGGACGACTGGGACGGCGCCCCGGCGATCGCCGGGTCCGCCGGGGCGGGGCCTAGACTGACCCTCCGATGCCCGAACCCCGCTCGAAGACGCGCTTCATCTTCGTCACCGGCGGCGTCGTCTCCTCGCTCGGCAAGGGGATCGCGGCCGCCTCCATCGGGCGGCTGCTCGTCGCCCGCGGCCTCAAGGTGGCGATCCAGAAGTTCGACCCGTACATCAACATCGACCCGGGGACGATGTCGCCGTTCCAGCACGGCGAGGTCTTCGTCACCGAGGACGGCGCGGAGACGGACCTGGACCTCGGGCACTACGAGCGCTTCACGGACGCGAACACCTCGCGCGCCTCGAACCTCACGGCGGGCGCGATCTACAACTCGGTGATCCGCAAGGAGCGGCGCGGCGACTACCTGGGCGGCACCGTGCAGGTCGTGCCACACATCACCGATGAGATCAAGCACCGGGTCATGCTGATCGCCGAGGCCCAGGACGTCGACGTGGTGATCACGGAGATCGGCGGCACGGTGGGCGACATCGAGTCGCTCCCCTTCCTCGAGGCCATCCGGCAGTTCCCGGTCGACGTCGGGCGGCGGCGCTGCATGTACATGCACCTCACCCTCGTGCCCTACATCGGCCACGCGGGGGAGCTCAAGACGAAGCCGACCCAGCACTCGGTCAACGAGCTGCGGCGCATCGGCATCCAGCCCGACATGGTCGTCTGCCGCTCCGAGGGGGCCCTGCCGCAGGACGTGCGCAAGAAGATCGCGCTGTTCGCCTCGCTGCCGCTCGAGGCGGTCGCCTCGGCCCGGGACGTCGACAACGTCTACAAGATCCCGCTCTACTTCCGCTCGGAGGGGGTCGACGACTTCGTGCTCGACCACTTCGGGATCGAGGCGCCGCCCGCCGAGCTCGGCGACTGGGAGCGCCTGATGCGCCGGGCCACCGAGGCCGCGTCGGGCGACAAGGTCCGCATCGCGCTCGTGGGCAAGTACGTCCAGCTCGAGGACGCCTACCTCTCGGTGGTCGAGTCCCTGCGCCACGCGGGCTGGGCGCACGGGTGCGGCGTGGTGGTCGACTGGGTGGACTCCGAGACGCTCGACGACTCCGAGGTCCGCTCGCGGCTCGAGGGGGCCGACGGCATCCTGATCCCCGGCGGCTTCGGCGTGCGGGGGATCGAGGGGAAGATCGCCGCGTCGCGCTTCGCCCGGGAGGCGGGCATCCCGTTCCTCGGCATCTGCCTCGGGATGCAGATGGCGGCGGCCGACTTCGCCCGTCACGTCGTCGGAATGGACGGGGCGAACTCCACCGAGTTCGATCCGGAGACGCCGTTCCCGGTGATCGACCTGCTGCCCGAGCAAAAGGAGGTCGCCGACATGGGCGGCACCATGCGGCTCGGGGCGGACCCGGTGAAGCTGCACGAGGGCACCCGGGCCAGGGAGATCTACGGCGAGGCGGTCATCTACGAGCGCCACCGCCACCGCTACGAGGTCAACAACTTCCTGCGCAAGCGGCTCGAGCGCGAGGGGCTCGTGGTCTCGGGCACCTCGCCGGACGAGCGGCTCGTGGAGATCCTCGAGCTCGCCGATCACCCGTTCTTCGTCGCCTCGCAGTTCCACCCGGAGTTCAAGTCCCGGCCCGACCGGCCGGCGCCGCTGTTCCGCGAGTTCGTCCGTGCCGCCGCCGTCCGTGCCCTGGAGCAGCGCGACGTCGAGCGGCCTGCGCCGCAGCCGCCGTCCCCGGACGTCTCGCCCGTCGACGCGATCGAGCGCGACGCCGTCGAGCTCGCGATCGAGCGCGCCGGGCCCGTCGTCCCGCGGTAGTGGCCGCGTTCAGCGGCCGGGCGGACTGAGGTGCGGCCCGCCACGGAAGCCGAGCGGGCGCGGCTCGGCGAGACGTTCGCCGAGCTGTGCCGGATCGACTCGTCGTTCGGTCACGAGCAGGCCTGCGCCCAGCGGGTCGCCGCGGAGCTGCGCGGCATGGGGATCGAGGTCGCCGAGGACGACGCGGCGGCGGCCGCCGGCGCGGAGTGCGGCAACCTCCTGGCCCGGATCCCCGGCCGCACCGACCGGTCGATCCTCCTCTGCGCCCACCTCGACACGGTGGAGGCGGTGGCGCCGATCGAGCCGGTCCTCGTCGACGGCGGGTGGGAGAACGCGCACGCCGGGATCCTCGGCGCCGACAACAAGGCGGCCGTCGCCGTGATGCTCGAGACCGCGCGGCGCGCGTCGATCGAGGGCGCGCCGGTCGGGATCGAGCTGCTCTTCACGGTCTCGGAGGAGAACGCCCTGGCCGGGGCCAAGGCGTTCGACGCCTCCCAGCTGCGCTCGTCGTTCGGCTACGTCTTCGACCACGCGTCGCCGATCGGCGAGGTGATCCTCGCCTCGCCGACCTACTTCCGCATCGAGGCGGACTTCCACGGGCGCGCCGCCCACGCGGGGATCCGGCCGGAGGACGGCCGCTCGGCGATCGTGGCCGCCGCCCACGCCGTCGGCGCGATGCCCCACGGGCGGATCGACCCGGAGACGACCGCGAACGTCGGCTCGATCGCCGGCGGCGTCGGCTCGACGAACGTCGTGCCCGACCGCTGCCGGCTGCTCGCGGAGGTCCGCTCGCTCGACGCCGAGCGTGCCGAGGCCGTCGTCGCCCGGGTCGTCGACGCCGTCCAGGACGGCGCCTCGTTCGCCGAGTGCGACGTCGACCTGTTCACCGAGCGGCTCTTCGAGGGCTACCGCACCCGGCCCTCCGCCCCGCCGGTGGTCGCCGCCGAGGCCGCCCTGCGCGCCTGCGGGTACGAGCCGCGGCGCATCGTCACCGGCGGGGGGTCGGACGCCAACGCCCTGGCCGTCGCCGGCGTCACGGCGGTCAACCTGGCCAACGGCACCGAGCGCAACCACGAGCCGACCGAGCGCGTCTCCGTGGCCGCCCTCGACGGGATGCTCGACGTCACCTTCGCGCTGCTCGAGGAGGCCGCGCGGGTCTAGATGGTTGATTGCGAATGGGCCGCGTGGGCGGGGGCGGGCCTGAGCGAGCTAGGCAATGCCCGGAAGTGAAGCCGATAGCCAGTGCTACTCCTGTGCTAGCACCGGCTAGCGATCCGGCCGGCGGCGAGCCGCCGGCGAGCCAGGTCGATGTGTCAGGCACGTCATCCGGCCATGCGGGAACTCGGAAATCAATCATCTAGGGCCTCTGGAGGACGAGTCCCGCCGGCTCCGCCACCCTCGTGGCGGTGGGCGTGGGCCCGTGCTCGCGTCGGCGGATCCGGCCGCCTCGCGGCGGCCACCCGGCCGGCGCGAGCCCTCCGGGCCGTCTCAGCCCGGGATCCGGGACCTCGCGTTCCTCTCGCTGACTGGAGAGGCATCAATCCGCTTCGCAGCGCGCGCGACAACGCAAGCGGCGGATCGTGGCCCGCATGGGGGCTTCGATCCGCTTCTTCGCGAGCGAGACGACTCATGCAGCGGATCGTGGCCCCTGCCGGAGGGACGCCGCGACGGCGATGGCCGTCCTCCCCCCGGGCGCGGCCGATCGGGCCGCCGCCGAACCGCCCTGTTCGGGACGCGAGCTTCCGGGGTGCCGTGCGTTGAGGCGAACCGGAGGTCAACGGCGCTCGAGTGAGGAGGAACGGCCCGTCCGTCAGACGAACCACGTGGTCCGCTCGCGGGCGTGGGTCGCCTAACGGACGGTCAGCGTCCGTCAGGCCGACCAGGTCGCGCGCGGACGGACCTGGGTCGCCTGGCGGACGGCACGAAACGCCAGCGCCGCGCCGTCGCCGCGCGGCGACGGCCACCGCCCTACCCAGCGCCGCTGACGTTCGTCTCGCCGGCCGCCAGGGCCGGGTACAGCCGCCCCATGAGCTCCCGCTTCGAACGCACCGCCACCCGGACCGCCTACGAGGGCAAGCTGGCCACCGTCACGATCGAGACCTTTCGCCACGAGGACGGAGAGGAGGTCGAGCGCGAGATCGTCCGCCATCAGGGCGCCGTCGCGGTGATTGCCCACGACGGCGAGCGGCTCTTCCTCGTCCGCCAGCCGCGAGAGGCGGTCGGCGTCCCCGATCTGCTCGAGCTCCCGGCCGGCAGGCTCGACGTCGAGGACGAGCCCCCGCTCGAGACGGCGCGCCGGGAGCTCGCCGAGGAGATCGGCAAGGCGGCGGAGCAGTGGGAGGAGGTCGCCCGCTACTGGTCGTCGGCCGGCTTCACCGACGAGGAGGTCCGCGTCTACCTCGCCACGGGGCTCTCCGACCGCACCGCCGAGACGGAGGAGAACGAGCGCATCGAGATCGTCACGCGCCCGCTCGCCGAGCTCGACGCGCTCATCGACGAGGTCCGCGACGCCAAGACGCTGATCGGCCTCCACGAGCTGCGCCGGCGGCTCGGCTGAGCGCCAACCGCGCGCCGAGGAAGCCGGGAGACCGCACGGCCCGTTGCAGCGGGAAGGCGATTCCTCCCACCGCGCGAAGGCAGCGCGGACATGGCCGTCGTCGCCCCCGTCCCCTCCGCTGCCCCGCCGCTCGAGCACCTCGTCCTCGACTTCCTCGCCTACCTCGAGTTCGAGCGGGGGCTGTCGCGCAACACGCTCGAGGCCTACCGCTCTGACCTCCTGCAGTACGGGGCCTGGCTCGAGCGGGCGCAGACGGGCGCGCTGGACGTCGGCCACGCCGAGCTTGCCGCCTTCGTCGCCGAGCTCGCCGGGGGCGTGTCGCCCGCCAGCGTCCAGCGCAAGGTCGCCTGCCTGCGGTCCTTCTACCGCCACCTGCGCCGGCAGGGGACGCTCGAGGACGACCCGACCGCCCATCTCAAGGCCCCGCGCCAGAGCCGCAAGCTCCCCCAGGTCCTGTCGCGCGACGAGGTCGCCAAGCTCCTCGCCCAGCCCAGCGGCACCGAGCCGGCCGCCCTGCGCGACCGCGCCCTGCTTGAGCTGATGTACGCCTGCGGCCTGCGGGCCTCGGAGGCGACCGACCTGCTCGTCTCCGACGTGGATCTCGAGGTGGGGGTCCTGCGAGCGCGCGGGAAGGGCTCCAAGGAGCGCGTCGTCCCCGTGGGGGGTGCCGCCGCCCGGGCGGTCGGCGCCTACCTGCGCCAGGGCCGCCCGCGCCTGCTCGGCGACCACGTCGGCGAGCCCCGCCTCTTCGTCAACCACCGCGGCGGCGGCCTCACCCGGCAGGGGCTCTACAAGATCGTCCAGCGCCACGCCCGCACCGCGGGCCTCGAGGGGCGGATGAGCCCGCACACGCTGCGCCACACGTTCGCCACCCACCTGCTCGCCGGGGGCTGCGACCTGCGCTCGCTGCAGGAGATGCTCGGCCACTCCGACATCGCCACCACCCAGCTCTACACGCACCTCTCCGCCGAGCGCCTCAAGGA
>CALMNS010000277.1 GCA_937871635.1 uncultured Solirubrobacter sp. | reverse complement strand
TGGCGCTCGCGCCCAAGATCGACCGCGCCCTTGTCGTCGGCCTCGCGCTTGGCGGCGATGGCCTGCAGGTCCTCCGGGCTCGTCGCGCCCGCGGAGACCTCGGCCTCCTGGGCCGGTTCGCCCGGCTCGGCGACCGGAAGCGTGTTCGCGGTGGCGGTCTCGTCCGCGGAGGGGTCCGGGGCGACGCGGTCGCCCGCGGCGACGGCACCGACCGTCTCGTCGGGGTCCCGCTTGGGGTCGTCGGTGCTCACTCGGGGGGATCTTCCCCGAAGACGCGAACCCAAATCAACTCGGCGGCCTTGGCCGTGGCGATGGACGCCAGGGCACCGAGGCCCGCGAGGAGCCCGGAGTACATCAGCCGCTTGACCACCTCGTTGTCGGTCATGCCCGGGAGTCTAAGCAGAAGCGGCGGCGGAGCGGGCGGCGGGCTCCTCGAGCCCTGCGCACACCGTCTCGACCACGGCGGCCTTGGCCGCCTCGTAGGCGCCCTCATCCTCGGCCAGCAGGCCGAAGATCCACCCCGTCAACACCTGCTCGATCGTGCCGTAGAAGGCGAGGGCGGCGAACTCGGCCGTCACCTCGGTCCGGAACTCCCCCGACGCCTGGGCCTTGGCCACGATGGCCCCGATCCGCGTGTACGCCTCGCGGATGGTGGCCACGTGGGTCTGGCCGAAGGAGTTCGCCGCGCGGGTGACCTCCACGATGATGACCTTCATGAGCTCCGGGTCGTGGCGGTAGGAGTCCACGATGAAGGAGGCGATCCCGTAGAGCTTGTCGCGGGCGGAGATCTCGCGGCGGTCAATCTCAGAGATCGCCTCGAGCATCACGTCCCAGCGCTCGGAGAACAGCGTGTCGAGCACCTCGTCCTTGGAGCCGAAGTAGTGGTAGACGAGCCCGTAGGCGACGCCCGCCTCGTCGGCGATGTCCGCCACCCGGCAGGTGTGGAACCCCTGGCGGGCGAAGACGCGGACCGCGGCGTCGAGGATGATGCGACGCTTGTCGACCACCGCGTTGCGGGAGGCCGGCCTCACGCGTAGGCCTCGGGGCGGCGGTTGGCCAGGGCGGGCATGCGCTCGCGGATGTCGCGCTGGCGGTCGAGGTCGAGCTCGGCGATGACGAAGGTCTCCGTGTCAGGGGCGGTGGCCAGGACGACGCCCCAGGGATCGACGATGAGCGAGCGCCCGCCCGAGCGCAGCCCGGGCGCGTGCTCGCCGATCTGGTTGGCGGCGACGACGAAGGCCTGGTTCTCGATCGCGCGGGCCCGCAGGAGGACCTCCCAGTGCTCGCGCGTGGTGGCCAGCGTGAACGCGGCGGGGACGGTGAAGATCCGGGCGCCCTCGACCGCCAGCGTGCGGTAGAGCTCCGGGAAGCGAACGTCGTAGCAGATCGTCAGCCCCAGCTCGACGCCGCCCGCCGTCCGCGAGAGGACGGCCTCGTCGCCCGGCGCCTCGTGGTCGGACTCGCGGTAGGTGGTCCCGGCCACCTCGACGTCGAACATGTGGATCTTGCGGTAGTGCGCGCGGTCCTCGCCGTCCGGCCCGACGTGGACGCAGGTGTTCGAGCCGCGCGCGTCGCCCCGCTCGGCGACGGAGCCCGCGACGAGGTCGATGCCGAGCTCGCGGGCGAGCCCCCGGGCCCAGGTGACGCTCGGCCCGTCGGCCAGCGCCTCGGCGGCGGCCGCGGTCTGCTCGGCCGTCCCGAGGACGGGCCACTTCTCGGGGAGGACGACGAGCTCGGCCCCCGCGGCGGCCGCTTCGCGCACGAGCCGGTCGGCCGCGGCGAGGTTCCGCGCGCGGTCGGGGGTGGAGCTCAGTTGAACGGCGGCGGCGCGGATGCGCAGCAGGTTAACGTCCACGCTGTGATCCCTCCCGGCCCGAGGCTGCCCCGTCCCGTGCAGACCGCGGCGTGGGTCACGCGCCCGGGCCCGTTCATGGAGCGGGCGCGCCGGCGCTACGGCGACACCTTCACGATCCGGATCGCCAGCGAGGGGACCTGGATCCTCATGTCCGATCCCGAGGCGGTCCGGCAGATCTTCACGGGCGACCCGGCCAAGCTGCACGCGGGAGAGGCCAACGTCGTCCTGCGGCCCATCCTCGGCCCGAACTCGGTGCTCCTCCTCGACGACGCGCCGCACCTCGCCCAGCGCAAGCTGCTGCTCCCGCCGTTCCACGGCGAGCGGATGAAGCGCTACGGCGAGCTGATGACTCAGATCGCCGAGGCGGAGGTCGCGAGCTGGCCCGCGGGCGAGCCGATGACCCTCATGCCGCGGATGCAGCGCCTGACCCTCGAGATCATCCTGCGGGCGGTGTTCGGGCTGCGCGAGGGCGCGCGCCTGGAGCGGATGCGCGAGCTCCTCGCCCACATGATGGATTGGACGACGCGCCCGAGCCGCTTCGTCGCGATGGCGACCTTCGGCCCGGCCCGCGTCGAGCGGATGGGGCTGTTCAAGCGGGCGATGCAGCCCGTGGACGACCTGCTCCTCGAGGAGATCCGCCTGCGCCGCGAGGACCCGGCGCTCGAGGAGCGCGAGGACATCCTGTCGATGCTGCTGCTCGCCCAGCACGAGGACGGCTCCCCGATGAGCGACCAGGAGCTGCGCGACGAGCTGCTCACGCTCCTCGTCGCCGGTCACGAGACCACCGCGACGTCGCTGTCCTGGGCGGTCGAGCGGCTCCTGCGCCACCCCGGCGCCTGGGAGCGGCTGCGCTCGGGTGACGAGGCGTTCCTCGACGCGACGGTCAAGGAGACGCTGCGGCTCCGTCCCGTCCTGCCCCTGGTGGCGCGGATGCTCGTCGAGCCGATGGAGATCGGCGGCTGGTCGCTGCCCGCCGGGGTCACCGTCGCGCCCTGCATCTACCTCATGCACCGCCGCGCCGACGTCTACCCGGATCCCTACGCGTTCCGCCCCGAGCGCTTCCTCGAGACCCCGGCGGGCACCTACACGTGGATCCCGTTCGGCGGCGGGATCCGGCGCTGCCTCGGGGCGAGCTTCGCCCTGTTCGAGATGAGCGCGGTGCTCCGGGTCCTCGCGGCGCGCTCGGAGCTGCGCCCGGCGCGGCCCGAGGGCGAGCGGGTGCGGCGCCGGGCGATCATGCTCACGCCGCATCGCCAGACCGAGGTCGTCGCGGCGCCCGCCCTCGCGTAGTGCCCGCCCGCGGCCGGGCCGGCACCCGCGCGAAGCGACTCGACGCCCGCCTGCGCGCGCTCGGTGCGCCCTGCGGGCGAGAGTCTTGACGATCACGTCTCGATCCGTGGAGATCGATCGGCGAGGGTGCCCGCATGAACGATCGCGATGAAGGTGTCTTCGCAAAACCGCTAGCCAGTGCTAGCGAGGGAGTAGCACTGGCTAGCGATTCTGCGGCGGAACCCCCGACACCGTCAGGCTGGCGCGACGAAGCGCGCGACGGGCCGATGCCCATGCGCGGAGTGCCGCTCAAGCGCCCGGTGCCCGACCTCGGCCGGATCGACCGCTCGCGCTGGCGCGAGATCCTCGGCTCGATCCCCCGGAGCGAGCGGGTCGACGCCGCCGCCTCCCCCGGCGCCGGGCTCGAGGCGCTCGAGCTGGCCTTGAGCCTGCCGCCGGCGCCCTCGGAGCTCGCTCGGCAGGCCGTCGCCCAAGGACCCTCCCTGTCGATGCCCGAGGTTCGCCGGGTGCCCGCGCCGCGCCAGGTCAACGTGCGGCTGCAGCCCAGCGAGTTCGAGGACCTGCAGGTCACCGCCAGGCTGCTCGGCCTCACGCCGACCCAAGTGGCCCGGATGTGCATCACCACGGGCGTCCGCCGCGCGATCGCCGACCACGACGCCGCGCTGGAGCGCCTCCGCCGCTGAGCGGCGGGCAGCCCGCCCGCCGCCGGTCAGGCCGGCGGCGCCTCGCTGACCCGCGGCGCGGTGCGGACCGTCGCGATCCGCCGGCTCTCACGGGTCTCCAAGCGGCGGGAGAGCCGCGAGAGCGCGTAGTTCGCGATCACGAACAGCAGCCCGACGAAGATCATCACGTGCAGGATCGGCGCGGCGACGCCGCTCCCCGTGAACGGGTTGCCGGCGGTCCCGGCCAGCACCCGGCCCGAGCGCACGACCTCCTGGATGGCGATGATCGAGACGAGGGTCGTGTCCTTGTTGAGCGTGATGAGCTGGGAGACGGTCGCCGGCACCATCCGCCGCAGCCCCTGCGGGAGCACCACGTGGCGCATCTGCTGCAGGTAGCTCAAGCCGAGCGCCGCCGCCGCCTCGCGCTGGCCGCGGGCCAGCGAGAGGATGCCCGCGCGGAACACCTCGGCGAGGACCGCGCTGTTGTAGAGCACGAGCCCGCCGATCCCGGCGAGGATGAACTCCGAGCGCAGGGCGTCGGGCAGGAACCCGGGCGCGCTGTCGCTCCAGAAGTCGCGCACCGACTGGGGCTGGGAGAGCGCGAGGTAGAGGATCAGCAGGATCAGCGGGATGTTCCGGAAGACGTCCACCCACGCCTTGGCCGCGAGCCGGACCGGCGCGGGCCGCGCGATCGCGCCCAGGGCGAGCACGAGCCCGACGGCCAGGGCGAGGACCATGGCGATCACAGCGATCTGGAGGTTGATCAGGAACGCCTCGAGCAGGAAGCCGAGGTTGTTCTCGGTGACGACCCACTCCCAGTTGTCGGGGTCGAAGAGGTAGCCCATGCCGCCCGCCTCAGCGCCGGATCGCGTAGCGGGCCTCGAGCCCGCGGAAGGCCGCCGTGGCGGTGAGGGTGAGCAGCAGGTAGCAGACCGCGGCCCAGAAGAAGGCCTCGGTGGTCTGGAAGGTCGCCGAGTTGACCACGCGCGCCTCCTTGAGGATGTCGTCGAGCGCGACGATCGACGCCCCCACGATCGCCGAGTTCTTGATCATCGCGATGGTGATCGAGCCGAGCGGCCCGATCACCGTGCGGAACGCCTGCGGCAACACGATCCGCCGCAGGACGGCCACCTGCCCGAAGCCGAGCGAGAGCCCGGCCTCGCGCTGGCCCTGGCTGACCGCCGCGACCCCCGAGCGCAGCACCTCGGCCACGTAGGCCGAGGTGTACAGGCCCAGGGCGATGATCCCCGCCGTCCACGCGTTGATGTCCACGCCGCCCCGCCGCAGCCCCGGGAAGGTGATGAACAGCAGCACCAGCAGCGGGACGTTGCGGAACGTCTCGACGTAGAGCCCGCCGACCGACCGCAGCGGGCGGGACTCCGAGACGCGCAGCGCCGCGACGAGCGTCCCCAGCACGACGGCCACCAGGAAGGCCGCGCCGACCAGCCTCGTGGTCACCCACAGGCCGGCGGCGAAGTCGTCGAGGTTGTCGGTGAGGACGTCCATCGCGACGCCGCTCCGCGGGCCGCTAGGCCGCGGCCTCCAGCGCGTCCGAGAGCGTCTCGGTGGGCGGCTCCTGCTTCTCGCCCGTGTACTGGCCGAGCCACTTCTGGTACGCCTTGGCCCAGGCGCCGCTGGTCTCGTACTCGTCGAGCACGCCGTTGAGGAACTCGCGGAACTCGCGGTCGCCCTTCTTGAAGCCGCCGCCGTAGGGCTCCGTGGTCAGCTCCTCGCCCTTGACGAGCTCGAGGGAGTCGTCCTGGATGATCATGCCGGTGAGGATCACGTCGTCGGTCGAGACGGCCTCCACCGAGCCGTTCTGGATGGACTCGAGGCACTCGGAGTACGTGTCGACGAGCGTGAGCTCCGCGTCCGGGGCCTGCTCCTTGAGCGTCTCCTCGTAGGTCGACCCGAGCACGGTGCAGACCTTCTTGCCGGCCAGGTCCTCGACCCCCGTGATCCCGCCGCCCTTCTTCTGCAGGATGCGCCCCTTGGCGATGAAGTAAGGATCGGTGAAGCCGATCTCCTCCGCCCGCTCGGGGTTGATGGTCATCGTGGACAGGACGAGGTCGACCGTGCCGTCCATGATGAACGGGATCCGGTTGTCGGAGATCGCCTCGACGAACCGGGGCTTGACGCCGAGCTTGGCGGCCACCGCCTTGCCGAAGTCGATGTCGAAGCCCTCGATCGCGTTCGACCTGGGGTTCTTGAAGCCGAACGGCGGCACGTCGTACTTGACGCCGATCGTGATCTGCTTCTTCGCCTGGATCTTGCCCATGGTGGTCGACGCCGGGTACTGCTCGACCTCCGCGGCCGGGGTCGCCGCCGCGCCGCCGCCGCCTCCGCCTCCGCCCTCCTCGTCGTCGCCGCCGCACGCGCCCAGGACGAGTGCCAGCACGCACAGCCAGAGCAGGACGATCGGTCGCTTGCGTCGCATTTCCTTCCCTCCTCAGTGATGGATGATCTTGTCGACGAACTCGCGGGCGCGGGCGGACTTGGCCGCGCTGAAGAACTCCTCGGGCGGCGCCTCCTCGACGATCCGCCCCTCGTCGAGGAACACGATGCGGTCGCAGACCTCTCGCGCGAAGCCCATCTCGTGGGTGACGACCACCATGGTCATGCCCGAGGTGGCCAGGTCGCGCATCACGTCGAGCACCTCGCGGATCATCTCGGGGTCCAGCGCCGAGGTCGGCTCGTCGAAGAGCATCACCTTCGGCTGCATGGCCAGCGCGCGGGCGATGGCCACGCGCTGCTGCTGTCCGCCGGAGAGGTCGGCCGGGTAGTCCTTCGCCTTCTCGGGGATGCCGACCCGCTCGAGCAGCTGGTGTGCCCGGGTGCGCGCGTCACGCTCGTCCATCCCGCGGACCTTGAGCGGCGCGAGCATCACGTTGCGCTCGACGGTCATGTGCGGGAACAGGTTGAACTGCTGGAAGACCATCCCGATGTCCCGCCGCAGGACGGCCAGCGCACGCTCGGAGCGACCGACCTGGCGGCCGTCGACCGTCACCTCGCCGCCGTCGATCGTCTCGAGTCCGTTGATGCAGCGCAGCATCGTCGACTTGCCCGAGCCCGAGATCCCCGCGACGACGATCGCCTCGCCCGTGGCGATCCGCAGCGAGACGTCGTCGAGCACGACGTGGTCGCCGAAGACCTTGCGCACCTTGTCGAGCGTCACCGCCGGGGCATCGTCCTCCATCCGTCGGTAGTTGACAACACGAACCGGACGGAGGTCAACCGAGGAACGAACCGCCAGCATCGTCCGACGGCCCGGCGACGGCGCCCGCGGCGATCAGCACCGCGATCTCGTCGGCCGAATAGCCCGCCGCGCGGAGGACGGCCTCGGTGTCGGCGCCCAGCGACGGGCCGGGGAGCCGGCGCGGGTCCCCCGGGGTCCGCGAGAGCTTGACCGGGACGCCGAGGAGCTTCACCGGCTCGCTCGCGCCGGGCTGGTCGATCTCGACGACCATCTCCCGCTCACGGACGAGGTCGGACTCGAGCGCCTCGTCGAGCTCGAGCACCGGCTCGAGGCAGCAGTCGTGCTCGCCGGCGAACGCGGTCCACTCGTCGCGCGTGCGGGCGGCGAAGATCGCCGAGACCTCCGCGTGGGCGGGCGAGCCGGGCGGGTCGAACTGGCGCTCGACCAGATCGGGACGCTCGACGCCGGCGCACCACGCCTGCCAGAACTTCGGCTCGAGCGCCCCGAGCGTCACCCACCCGTCGGCGCACCGGTAGGGCCGGTAGCAGAGCACCCCGCCGCCCAGCGCGAGGCCGCCGCGGCGCGGCTCGCCGCCGGCG
>CALMNS010000276.1 GCA_937871635.1 uncultured Solirubrobacter sp. | reverse complement strand
GTCGACGTGCTCGCCGCCGAGCCTGCGACGTCGAGCCCGCTGCTGGACGCCCCGAACGTGATCGTCACGCCCCACCTGGCGGCGACGACGACGCAGGCGATCGACCGCATGGACGTCGGCGCCGCTGCCGAGGTCCTGCGCGTCCTGCGCGGCGAGGCGCCCGCGAATCCCGTCCTCCCCAAGGAGCGCACCACATGACCGACACGCTCGACCGCCTGCGCGCCGCGCAAGTCGTCGCCGTCATCCGCGCGCCGGACGCCGGCGGCGCCGTCAAGGCCGTCGACGCGCTCGTGCGCGGCGGGGTCACCGGCATTGAGATCACCTACTCCACGCCTGGCGTCCCCGAGGTGCTCGCCGCGGTCGCAGAGCGTCACGGCGACGCGGTCGTCCTCGGCGCCGGTACCCTGCGGCGCCCCGAGCAGGCGCGCGAGGCCGTCGAGGCCGGCGCGGCGTTCCTCGTCTCGCCGGGCATCGACGACGAGCTCGTCGGGGCGATGATCGAGACGGGCGCCGTGTCGATGGCCGGCGCACTGACGCCGACCGAGGTGATGCGCGCCGAGGCGCTCGGCGTCGATGTGGTGAAGGTCTTCCCGGCGTCGCTCGGCGGGCCGGCGTACCTCAGGGCGCTGCGCGGCCCGTTCCCGGACACGCCGTTCATGCCGACCGGAGGCGTCACCGCGGACAACGTCTCCGAGTGGGTCGCGGCAGGTGCGATCGCGGTCGGCGCGGGCGGTGACCTGTGCTCGGCGGCCGACATCACCGCCGGCGACTGGGCGGGCATCGAGGCGAAGGCGCAGCGGTTCGGCGGCCGGGTGCCCGCTTGAGCGCCACCGGCACCCGCCAGGCGATGGCGTTCGTCGGGGTGACCACCGGCGGCTCGTCGATCATGCGGCTGTTCCCGCGGTGGACGCAGGAACTGGGGATCGACGCGGAGCTCGTCGGTCGCGACCTCCCGCTCGGTGCGCCGCCCAAGGCGTACCGCGCGGCGGTCGAGGAGCTGCGCGACGACCCGGCGATGCGCGGGGCGCTCGTGACGACGCACAAGGTCGCCCTGCTCGAGAGCGCGCGGGACCTCTTCGACGAGCTCGACCCGTACGCCGAGCGCCTCGGCGAGGTGTCGGCGATCTCCAAGCCCGATGGCCGCGTCGTCGGCCACGCGAAGGACCCGATCACGGCGGGACTCGCGCTCGCGGCGGTGCTCGATGACGACCACTTCGCGCGCACGGGCGGCCACGCGCTCGTGCTCGGCGCCGGCGGCGCGGGGGCCGCGATCGTGCTGCACCTGCTCTCGTGCGAGGACCGACCGGAGCGGATCGTGGTCACCGACGTCTCGCCGGAGCGGCTCGCGCACGTGACGGAGCTCGGCGACGCGGTCGCTACCGCCCGTGCGGACGAGGCCGCCGACCGGTTGGGGGCGCTGCCGGCCGGGTCGCTGGTCGTCAACGCGACCGGGCTCGGCAAGGACCGCCCGGGCTCGCCACTGCCGGACGGTGCGGCCTTCCCCGAGCAGGCCATCGTGTGGGAGCTCAACTACCGCGGCGAGCTGGACTTCCTACGCCAGGCGCGCGCCCAGGCGGCCGAGCGCGAACTGGTGATCGAAGACGGCTGGCGCTACTTCCTGCACGGCTGGAGCGCCGTGATCGCCGAGGTGTTCGGGCTCGACCTGCCGCCGGAGCGCTTCGAGCGGCTGCGCGAGGTGGCAGAGCCGCTGCGGTGAACGTGCGCACGGTCACCGGCGACGTCGAGCCGGAGCGGCTCGGCCGCGTCGACGTCCACGAGCACCTGCTCATGACGACGCCGGCACTGCCGGGGCCGGGCGAGGCGCTGACGGAGGTCGCCGACGCCGTCGCCGAGGCGGCCCTCGTCCGAGCGGCGGGGATCGACGCGCTGGTCGAGCTGACGACGCCCGGGCTGGGCCGCGACCCGGCGGGCCTGCGCGTGGTGAGCGAGCGGACCGGCCTGCGGATCGTGATGGCGACCGGCGTGCAGCAGGACGCACATCACCCGCCCGGCGATCCCCTGCGCGACGCGACGCTCGAGCAGCTCGCCGACCGGATGACGGCGGACCTGTCCGAGGGCGTCGACGGGGTCCGCGCCGGGATGCTGAAGGTGGGCACCGGCCACTGGTCGATCTCCGCGCTCGAGCGGCGCAACCTCGAGGCGGCGGCGGAGGCGCACCGGCGCACGGGCGCGCCGGTCACCTGCCACCTCGAGCTGGGGACCGCCGCGCTCGAGGTGCTCGAGCTGCTGACCGATCTAGGCGTCGCGCCGGACCGGGTCGTGCTCGCGCACCTCGACCGCAACCCGGATCCCGGCCTGCACCTTGAGGTCACGAGCGCCGGCGCCTACGCGGGCTACGACGGCTGGGCGCGGCCGAAGCACTTCCCCGACAGCACCCTCCTCGACTGCCTGCTCACCGTCGCCGCGGGCGGCGGCGCCGCGCGGATCGTGCTCGGCGGCGACATCGCCCGGCGCTCCTCGTTGCGCAGCCGCGGCGGCCTCCCGGGGATGGACTACATCCCACGGCGCGTGCTGCCTCGGCTGCGCGCGCAGGGCGGCGAGGCACTCGAGCGGCTGCTGCTGGTCGAGAACCCCGCCCGCGTGCTCGCCTTCTGACCATCAGCGCTCCGCGTGCGGGCGAGCTGCCTGGAGCGCGCTCCGGTTGACCCCTCAGAGCAACGAGAGGAGAATCGCGGCATGGCGCTGCTCGATCCGCTGTACAGCGCATCCGTCACCGCGACGCGACGCAGGCGGTCGATGGTTCGCCGGTAGCCGAGCCGCTCCCCGATGGCGAGTACACGCTGCTCGTGACCTACCGACGCGACGGGCGGGGAGTGCCGACGCCGGTATGGGCCGCACGCGATGGTGACCGGCTGGTTTTCTCCACCGAGGACGAGTCGGCCAAGATGCGCCGGATACGAAACCGGCCTGAGGTTCGGGTTGCGCCTTGCGACGCGCGCGGGAAGCCGTTGGGGCCGCCGCGGGCGGCCACAGCTCGTGTATTGGACGCGGCTGGCAGCGAGGAGGCTGAGCGCGCGCTTGACGCCAAGTACGGCCGTAAGCGGCGCGTGTACGAGCGCCTGGTGCCGTCCGGGCCAGCCGTCTACGTAGAGGTGCGGATCGCCGCGCAGGCCTGAGCGCCGTGGAGCCCGGGGTACTCGCTGCCCTCCGCCAGCCAATAGGGACACAAAGCGAATCCGAGTACACCGTGAGATGCCGGAGGAGGATCGAACCTCCGACACGCGGATTATGATGGCTCAAGGGTTTCGCTCTACCGCGCCGTAGAGCCAAATCCGGGGTCGTTCGGGGGGACACATTTGTCAGCGACTTGTCACGGCGACTAGATTTCTGGCCGTGTCCAGCGGCGGTTTGCGACGTCGTGGTGAGGTCCCAGGGACTCAGGTAGTGGGCGATTCTTCGAGTGCCGAGAGGAGCTTCGCGACGCGCCGATAGTCACCGCGGCCGATGACCTCGAGCGGCTTGTCATCGTCGAGGGCCGGGACCGGCTTACGGAGCCAGACGGCGATGTAGCTGGGGTCCATGACACGGCTCAGTCCCTCGACGAGCGCCGAGAGCTCGGCGAGGCGTTCGGCTCGTTCGCCTGTCGGTGCGCCGGTGCCGGCAAGCCACGCACGGGCCGTACTCGCGGCGGCTCCCGTGGCGCATGCGATCTCGGCGGCGCTCAGGCGGCCCACCTCGTTGACGAAGACGGCCTCACGAGCGAGTGGAGAAGGGATTGGAGCGTCCGAGGCCATGAGCTAGATGTAGCGCTGCCGCATCGACATCGCGGCCGAGGATCTTCTCAGCGCCGTCGGTAGACGTCACGACGCTGCTCGGGCGCAAGCACCGTGACCACACGAGATCGGTCGTCGATGGCGTACAGCACCCGATAACTGCCTCGGCGCGCCGCCCAGCGACCCTCGAATTCGCGTCGCAGAGGCTTGCCGACGCGGCGGGGTGCCCGCACGAGATCGCCGGCGACGAACTCGACGACCGCCGCGGCCACCGCCTCCGGAAGCTCGTCGGCGATCGCCCGTGCGGCCGGCCCCGCGACTTGGAGGCGGTATCGCGGTCCTTCGGCCTCCGGCACCCTCAGCGAGTCCGCTTGGCCACGAGATCTCGCAGCCCGGTTTCATCGACGAAGTCGCCGGTAGCGACCGCGGCCTCTCCCTCGCGTAGCCGCTGCATCGCGGCCGGGTCCGAGAGGACGTCGAGCGTTTCCTCGAGCGCCTCGAGGTCGTCGGGGTTGATCAGTACGGCGGCGGGACGGCCGTTGCGGGTGATCGTCACCCGCTCATGCGTCGTCTCGACCCGCTCGACAACCGAGGACAGCTTGCTGCGTACGTCGCTCAGGGGCACGGTCCGCATCGACGGAATTGTACAGAATTACGTACAACACGGGTGCTTTGGGTCGGAACCTGCTGCCGCCTAACGAAGGAGGAGGGGCCCAGATTGGCTTCGCACGGAGTGCAGCGGCAACGGTCATGCGTCGCTAAACGCCAGTCCGCGACGGGCCTCTGCGTGCGGGGCGGTGTAACGATGCGCATGTGCGCTCTCCACAGACGCTCAGCGAGGCCGACCGCCGGATCGTCGCGGCATGGGCGGCGGATTGCGCGGAGCGCGTGCTCGAGGTCTTCGAGGCGGAAGCCCCCGGCGATCCCGGGCCTAGGGACGCCCTCGCGCGGGCACGCGTCTTTGCCTTCGGCGAGCTCGAGGTCGCCGAGGAGATCCGGCGCCGCTTCGCCGGTCAGGGCGGAGCCCGGAAGGTGAGCGCCCCTGCGGCAGCTGCCGCGCGCGCAGCCGGACAGGCCGCGGCCGTGGCCCACATGGGCGCGCACGCCTTGGGCGCCGCCGCGTATGCCGCCAAAGCGGTCGTGCTCGCCGCCCCCGAGCGGCCGGAGGGCGCCGGCGAGGAGGTCCGCTGGCAGCTCGGCCGGATGTCGCCGGCGGTCCGCGCCTCCCTGCGACAGCTACCGCGTCTCGGCGAGAACTCGTCCGGTCCCCTCGGCCCAGGGCTTCTCGCGACCGGCCTGCTCGGCACCGTCATCCGGGACCTTCAAAGCGACCTGGCGGATCGCCTCCACGACAACACCGCTGTCTAGCGCCCGCCTCCTGTGCGGAGTCACGGGAACAACGCCGCGCGATGCGTCGCTGCACGCTCCAAACGCCGCCGCGATGCGTCGCTGCACGCTTGAGCGCCCGCGGTTAGCGCTATTGCCTTGCATGGAGGCTGTCGCACAAAGCCTTCCGCGGGGGCAGGACATGCGCCTAGCACGCAGGGGCGGCGCGGCTGGCTGCGCGAAGCCAAGCGCCGTCTCGATGCCGAGCGCGCCGCGCAGGCCAAGCCGATCCCGCGCTCACGCCCAGACCGCCTCATTGAGTGCCGCCGTCGCCTGCGCGAAGACCTCGAGGTCGAGGCGCAGGCGACCGCGGCTACGACGCTTATCGGGCGCGTGCAGTCATGAAGGACGGTCGTCGATTCGGGCGGCCGCCGAACCCCTACACGCCGCCCGAACGTCCCGCCCGGCAAGGTCAGCACCACCGACCTGAACTCGCGCAATTGTCAAGACGCCGCGCGGCTACATGCAGGGCTACAACGCACAGGCCGTCACCACCGACGAGCAGATCGTCATCGCCGCGAGCTGAATGCCGACTCGCCGGAATTCGGGCACCTTGAACCGATGGTCTGCGCCGCCGAGCGCGAGCTCCAGGCGGCCGACGTCGACGAGCCTCTCGGCGTGTCGTCGCCGACTCGGGCTACTGGCATCAAGACCAGATGGAACGGATCGTCGCGCGCTGCGTCCCGGTCCTCATCCCACCTGACGCCGGGAAGCGCACCGGCACGCGGCCCGGCTGGGACGGCGGCATCTACGCGTTCATGCGCCGCGTCCTGGACGGCGAGCCGGGCGGCGCGATGTACGCCCAACGCAACGCGATGATCGAGCCGGTGTTCGGCAACACACCGATCGGCGCCTGGACTGCGCGCGCTTGCGTGCTCTCATATTCTGGTCCGCTCACCGTGGCGAACTCTCTCCTCCACGAGATCTACAAAGCGCCGGATCTCGCTCGCGTCCTATCTCACCACCTCTTCGGTGGTACGCCCGAAATCTTCGTGGACCACACAGCGTGGATCGACTGGAGATGTGAACTCGCCGATCGTCTAGGAGTCGATGATCACAGCGTGCTGATCGTCGGCAGTGCCGCTTTCGGCATCAGTCTGAACCCAAACAACAACTTCCGGGCCTTCGCGCCAACGTCGGACATCGATGTCGCCGTTGTGAGCCAGCGGCATTTTGATGCGGCGTGGTTCGAATTGCGCGAGATGCGCGATAAGCACTGGTTGTCAATGCCGAGGGCGGTCAAGAACGAGCTAGTTCGATTCGCGCCCAATTACATCTTTTCCGGTGCCATCGCGACCGACAAAATCCTTGCGCGCCTCAGCTTCGGCAAGAGATGGGTCATCGCGCTATCCGCGATGGCCGGCATCGAACCCACACTGGACCGCGATGTCAAGGTCCGCTTGTACCGAGACGCCGAAGCTCTTCGCGCCTACCAGATGCGCGGGCTGCGGACGGCACGCGAGGCGCTTGTGAGCGCGGGAGGACCATGACTGACTACCTCAATACAACCCATCACACGGTCGCATGGCTCCGCAAGGCGGAAACCGAAGGAACGCTCGATGTAGCGCCGCCATTTCAGAGGAACCCTGTTTGGACCACGGCGCAGAAGGCGTTCTTGATCGACACGCTGCTCAGGGCGTATCCGGTGCCGGAGCTCTACATGCAGGACTCCGTTGATCAACACGGCCTCGAGCGGCACGTGGTGGTAGACGGACAGCAGCGCATCCGCGCTTGCTTGGAGTTCATCGACGGCGGATTTGCGCTTCGCGAGGAGCACTCACCGGATTACGCTGGCCTCAAATTCAACGCCCTGCCGCCGGAAGCGAAGACGCGAATCTTTCAATACAAGTTCGTCGTTCGGCTCCTGCCGGAGATGCCCGTCGAGGAGCTGCGCGCGATTTTCGGAAGACTGAATCGCAACGTAGTCGCGCTGAATGCCCAGGAGTTGCGACATGCGACCTACTGGGGTCCGTTCATCGCTCAGATGGAGAGCTTGGCCGACGACAGCTACTGGAGTGGGACCGGATTGTTCTCCGCGAATGACGTTCGTCGCATGGTTGACGTTGAGTTCGTGTCTGAACTGACCATCGCCGCGCTCCACGGGCCGCAGACGAAGAAGGCGTCCCTCGATCAGTGGTACGAGATCTACGAGGAGTCGTACGAGGAAGAGCGCGAGGTTGCTGAGTTGTTCAGGGCCGTTCTGGGTGAGCTAGACGCGGTACTACCCGACATTAGGCGAACACGCTGGCGGAAGAAGTCCGACTTCTACACGCTCTTCGGCCTCCTCGGCGCCCGTCGAGATCGGCTGCCGCTTGCCCGGGAGGAGCGAGACAAGATGAAGCAGCAGCTCGAGGGTTTCGGTGCCGAGGTCGACCGATTTCTGTCCGACCCTGAAGTGGAAGTGTCACCTGGCGCCAAGCGGTACGCGGCCGCCGTCGAGCGGGCGGCGACGGATGTAGCGAACCGCCGTAAGCGACTCGTCGAGCTCGATCGAGCGCTCGTTGACGCGTGGCCCGGCGCAGATCCGTTGCTGCCGCCGCCCCCGGAGCCGTCCGCCGAGGACGAGGACAACGACGAAGATCTAGCCGGTGACATCGCGATCGTGGTCGCCGACGGCGACGCGCCTGCCGAAGCTTCGGCTTCAGCAGCCGACGTGGAGGACGAGGCTTCCGCCGACGAAACGATCGGCTGAGTCTGCGCCCGGAACGGCCGCGAAACCGCCCTGGCCACGGCCGCTTACATATTTTGTGAGGCTCGCCCGTGGCTGCTGGGACGGTGGCTCGCGTTTCCTTCGTGGAAACTCTCCGTATCATCGCCCTATGGCTTCGGTAGACCGAACGGTGGGATGCCTCTTCTGCGGTAATCGGCAAGGCCGGTTCGAGTCCGAAGAACACGTCATCCCGCTCGCTCTCGGCAATGCGGTCGCCTCGGGCCTCGTCGAAGACGAGTTCGTCATCCCTCCAGGCGAGATCTGCGACAAGTGCAACCGTCGTCGACTGTCGTTGCGCGACAAGGCGCTGGCCGAGTGGCCGCCGATCTCAGTGTTTCGATCGCTCGGGCAAGTCGCGAACAGACGCGGGCAGCTCGTCGACGCTGTCGCTGGCACGCGCTGGGACATCGCGCTCAACCCCAAGGATCCCCGCCGTTTCGTGTTGTTCGCGCTTGCTAACACCGGACCGAGATCCAACCGCGACGACGTCGCCCGAGCCCTCTGCAAGATCGCCCTAGAGACGCGCTGGCTGGACTATCCACTCGACGCACGGAGCGCTCGTTGGAACCCTATTGCGTCCGCCGCAATAGGAGGACCGCTGCCGGCTAGTCTCCTCATGGGGCTTACCCATCCAGACGCACCTGAGAATGTCAATCTTGCGCCGGAGAGCCGTGTCTTCGTCGATGACGACTTCGCAGCGCTGAGGATTTTCGGCCTCACCTTTGTGACGGGCCTGCAACTGTCGTTGTTAATCAACAGCCACGCACCGTTGGTTCCTCGAACCGCCTGGTGGTCGGCTGACTCTGCGACTGGAGTTCTGACCGGCCCCGACTCCTTCTGGGGGAGGTTCGAGGGCGCCGCCGCGCGGGCGACACGGACGACCGCTGCCTCGTCAATGAGCTCGGCGAAGAACCGGTCGGCCCTGCCCACCGAGCCCGGCGCTCAGCTGTACTTGCATAGGTCCTCTGAGTCGTAGCTCGTACGCTTGGCCGGCGCGGCTCGGGCCTCGGTTCCGTCCGAGATCGCTTCGCCTGGAAGCGATAAGGGCGGCGGACGAGACTGCGTGCTTTCGACGAGGGTGGGTCGGCATCCGGCGATCGCCGCGTTGAGCGCGTACGGTTGGCCGCGATGCGCGCTGTCAGATGGGTAGACCTGCCGCCGGACTTCATTGGCCCGTTGCGGACACGTCGCAACCGCGACTTCGAGGTCGCCGGGGCGGGCTACTTCGAAGCTCGCAACGAATGTATGTCGGCGCCTTTCGCTGTAGTTGGAGAGGCTTCGCTGACCGCCTTGAAACATGCCTTCGGCCGCTACGCACGCGCGTGTGAGGCCGCTCCAGATGACCCTCTGCCGCTCTACATCAGTGAGCTTCCAGCGGACGTCTTCGACGCAGACTTCGCTCCTTACGACTCCGTGCACCTCAGTGTGAGCGCCAGCGCCATTGAAGCGGTGGTCTACGTTGCGGTGGCGGAGCTGCCGCCCTCGAGTCGGCCCGTGTGGGATCTCCTCAACCCGCTTCTTGGGCGACTACGCGCCGGTCCGATGTCGATAACCCGGATCGATGGGGTGCCCGGTTGCGCGCTCGAAATCGACGTGGCGATCCCCACGCGAGGCAGAATGGTTGGGGACGCCTTACAGATCGGCCACGAGGTGGAGCGGCTCGTCGAGGCCGCCTACTCCCGAGGCGCTCAACTCACCGCTCCTACCGTGGCGGACCTCCTGCGTACAGGTCACGGCGACGTCCTCACAGGGCAACCGGAGAATGACTGGCTCGACGTCAAGAGTCGCGTGTACGAACTCAGGGACGAGTACGGCAAGCTACAGCTAGCTAAGGACGTCGCGTCGTTCGCGAATGCAGGTGGCGGCGTCATCGCCATCGGACTGTCGTCTCGTCGCACCAGACAGGGTGAGACCATTGGCCCGCTCCGGCCGGTCAACGTCACCGGTGTGTCGATAGCGCAGTACCGGGCGGTTCTGCGGGATTGGCTGCACCCGCGGCTCGGTGGAGTTCGCATAGATTTGATCGCATCCGGGTTAACCCCGGATCATGGCATCATCGTCATCGAGATTCCGGCGCAGTCGCCGGCCGCACTTCCGTTCCTCATCAGACGCGCAGACATCGCGGGCAAGATTCGCAGCCAGCACTTCACGATCCCTGTTCGGGTCGCCGACGACAATGCCACCTGGGATCTTGGCGAGATCCATTCCTTGATAGTCGCCGGTCGTGCGGCGCTGGGAGCCGTCGAGGCCGCGACGAAGCGGGACTCAGCGCCTCCGGACGTCCCCGCTGGCTAGCGGACTGGCAGGCGACGACGAGCCGGGCCGAACGCCGCTGCTCCTCGCAAAGCAGGAGCGGACTTTAGGGGGAGGGCGTGCCACTGCGACCCCTCTACTTCCGGCTCGTGACTCGTCCGCGACCGGTTCAGCGCACGCGGGTTGGTCGCCAGCCGCCTACCTTGGTGGGGCGGTCTTCGCGGCCATGAGCCGCGGCATATCCTGGGTCGCGGGCGCTGACGCGTGACTATCAGGTCAGGCGACCTTCTCCGCTGCGAAGAGCGAGCAAGCCGGGTGGTACACATGGCGTGATTCACGAGTCGCTGGACAACCATTTGTCCGGGATCAGCCCGCGTCCGTGGCGCCAATCCTCCACTAGGGCTCGGTCGAACCAGGGCTCGCCATAGAACTTGGCGTGGTCAGTGACCAGGATCTGCAGTGCCCCGTCCAGGTCGTCGGCGACCGACCTGATGAGGGCGAACATAGAAGCAACGATGGCCTGGTCGCTTTCTTCAGCGAGTTGTGGTTCTTCACCGATCGGCACGTCATCCGGATAGAACGGACCGGTTGGGTTGTCCAACATCAGGAATGCCGGTGTTGGCCGGTCGCGCGCTCGCAGGAGCCGGTGAATCGCCAGGTGGGCGGCGAGGTGATATCCGACGCGTGTGCCGCCACCGCCGATGGACCGCAGAGGGAACGTCCGCCCGTCGCGTGTCGTGATCGTTAGCGTGTTCTGCGCCAGACGAAGACCCACCTGGCCGTGGTCCGAGTGCTCGAGGCTTAGCTCACGGGCGAGGGTCGTCATGTCGGCGCCGATCAGGTCAAGCGCTCCCTCAACGCGTTCTTGCTCGAGCGCGGTGTCGACCTTCGCTTCGAGCTCTCCGATCTCCGCCTCGAGCACCGTGCGGCGCTCGTTGAGCCTGCCCTTGGTCACCGTGCTGTCTTCGGGGGTCATCCGCATGTACTCTTCGATCAGACCCTGAGTCCGTGCGCGCCGCGCGGCGAGCGTCGCAGCCTGGCGAGCCGACCGGTCTTGGCGATCGAGGTTGTTCAAGGCGCCGGTCACGGCGCGGATCTGGCTGGTCAGGCTCTCGACCTGACTCGCGGCCTCCTCGAGCGCCGCGCGCGTGCGCGGCTCCATCTGGCTGACGCCCTCGAGATCAAGCTCGAGGTTCCGCAGGTGGCCGACTAGCTGCGCGGCGTCCAGATCGGATTGTTCGAGAAGGCTGTCGCAGACCGGGCAACGGTCGTGATCGTCGCCGTCGGCAAGCAGACCGAGGGTGGCTAGACGAGCGCGCTGCTCGTTGGTCTCAACCGAGAACGCGTCGCGATCCTGGCCGAAGTCCCGTAGTAGCGCTTGATCGCGTTCTGCGGCGCGCAACTGCGCGCCAAGCTCCCGCCGCTGCTCGAGGAGCCGTTCGGCTTCACCGGTCGGGGCGTAGGCGCTC
This sequence comes from uncultured Solirubrobacter sp., assembly GCA_937871635.1. Taxonomy (GTDB): domain Bacteria; phylum Actinomycetota; class Thermoleophilia; order Solirubrobacterales; family Solirubrobacteraceae; genus JACCYI01. The sequence continues at coordinate 12,851 of CALMNS010000276.1, read as the reverse complement.
GGTGCTTCCGGATCCTGCGCAAGAGCCGACCGTAGGACCGCGAGGATGTCCCTTAGTGGAGACGGCTTGCCGTCGAGGTTCGGGCTTCGCGCGAGTCCGACTTCGTTAGCCAGGACCAGTAGGGTCAGGCCGCGTTCGTCTACCTCCTGGCTGGCGGACTCGAGCTTGTCGAGTTCGCGGTTGATCTGGCGGAGCTCAGATCGCAGCGCCGCCAGTTGTCCGCGGAGGATTGGCGCCTCAGCGTCTGCGGCGCCGACCATGTAGGCGAACGTGTCCCGGAGAGCCTGCATTACCTCCCGCTCTTCACCGCGGTGGAACAATCGGCTCTTTGAGTAGATGTCCTCCTCGTCCTGCATCGTCACTGGTAGCGCATGTCCAATGTGCAGGTCGAGCGTCGGCCGACCTGCGCCGTCGGGCGGGATGAACTGTGTATCGGCGAAGCCGGCAAAAGCGCTGATTTCGCTACGCAACTGGTCGACGAGGCAGTTGTTGTGCAGCGCATCGTGCGCTGGCGGCTCGGCCGAATTCAGTGGAAGGAACACCCCTTCGGTGCTGCCCGCCCGCCCCGGATCCGGCGCCGGGCGAGCAACGAAGACGTATCTGCCGTTGTTGCGCAGGATGAGCGCAAACCACGCGACGGTGTCTCGGATCTTGCCTTCGCTTACCTGAAGCGTCCTGCGGCCGAAGCAGTAGTCGACGATCTCGATGAGCGACGACTTGCCGGTGTTCCGCCAGCCGGTAAGGACGTTGAGGCCAGGCTTTAGTCGGAGAACTCGCGGCTCGGGGATCGTGGCGTGGTAGAGGACGAAGGCTTCGATCTGAAGCATCTCAGGGCTTCACCCGCCAGAGGGCGTAGATGCCGGAGGGGGAGCCGGCAAGGGCAAACCAGCCTCCCACGTAGCCGGCGCGTGCGAGGATGTGGTCGACCTCGGCGCTCAACATGATGTCGTTGTTTTCTATCTTCGGTTTCGCGGCGGTCAGTGTTGAGTCGTTCAGCGCGAGGGCGCCGCTGCGCAGGCCATAGCGGATACCCGCGCGGACGGCCGGGACAAGGCTTGCTGCACGACGTGCAAGTCCGGCGCGCTGAACCGGATTTTCTTCGAGCCAGAGCGCCATCTTGCTTCTGGCCTGCCGGGGAAGCGCTTGTCGGGTTGGGCCATGCAGCACAATCGGCGCTACGAGAAACGCGAGCGGGAACGGCAAACCGCTGTTGACGCGCGCCCCGTGTTCGGCAGCCGCCTGCGCGAGGATCAACGCGATGAAGGCAGGGTTGTATAGAGCATCTCGCTCGCTGGGCCGGCCGCCAGGAAGTGGGCTGGTGCGCATCGTCACATCACTCATCGGCGGCCGTCAACTCGCGATAGTCGGGATGCCAGCCAATCGTCAGTCGGTCCGCGAGGCCGTGGAGGGTGCCCCGGCAGAGCACATGCTCGTCCACGCCTCTGAGCTGCGCCCGCGTGTTCGACCCGAAGCTCATGGCGAATCTCAGGCCCTCACCAGCGCGGGCTTCCGCATCGGACGGAGCGCGGACCTTTAGGGCGACGTACTCGGTTTCCCATTCGTCCGTGAGCGTCTGCTCATAGGCCTTGACATCCTCGTCGAGGTCATCAATCTCCCGGGCCCATCGCCCTCGCTGGGCGTAGGCGCGGTAGTAGTGGCGTACGGCGAGATCCTTGACGTCGTCGGGCGCGCCGACCAGGTTGAGCTGCCAGACGAACGGCTTGGAGAGGAGCGGTTGCTTCGCATCGGCGTTGGGGTCGTCCCGGAGTTCGCTGGTGATCGCGAGAGAGCCACGTCGGTAGTCGTCGCGGACTGAGTCGCAGTACTCGTATAAATGCTGACCCGTCATCTGCTCCCGCTCGCCGGCGAGGAGTTCGACGCTGCGGTCAACCCACCAGCCCGTAACCCGTTCCAGGAACGCATCCGGCTGTTCTCGAGGAACGACCATGCCGAGCGCGACCCGCAGGCGGTCGTTGAGTTCCGTGACTGGCTCGCTCGCATCCAGGATCGTCGCAGCATGCAGCAGCTTGAGCTGAGAAGACTCCGGCAGGCTGGCGAAGCGCCGGCGAATCTCACGTGTGTCTCTAGCGCCGTGCTCCCTCGCGACCACGAGGAGCCTCGAGAGCGCAACAGTTACGTCTCGGTCCGCGGGGTGAGGCCCGAGAAGCGAGACCGCAGTGTCCGAAGCAGCCTTGGAGGTAGTTACCAGGTGGAGGTTGGGCAGCGCTCCAGCAAGCTCCTGGTCCAGGTCCATCCACACGCGCATCGTTCGCCACAGTTCCTGCGACCTGTCCGTCAGCGTGTAGTCGTTGAGATGATGCTTCGCCTGCACGCTGCGCGACACGGAGCCGTCCTCCGACACCACGTCGATGTCCTCGATGACCTCAAGGCGGACCGCCACCCTCGGGTCTTCGTGGAGCGCCTCCGCAAGTAGCACGAGGGACAGCTGACGCTGGTATTCGTAGCCCGCGGCTTGGCCGGGCGCTGCATGACTGCTGCTCGTGGCGATTCATGCATCTTCGCCGTGTGCAGGCGTACGGGTCAAACTCGGTGCGTTGGGGCGCAACCTATGGCGAACCGGCGGGTCGACCGTCACTATTCCGCGCGACCGTCACCGCTACGCGCGTCGCAGGATCGTGGCAACGGTTATGGAAGCGGCCCTTCGCCCTGCGATCGAGCGCGGATGCCCTCGAATCGAGCGTTGGGGCTGGCGCCTTGCGCGCAGAGGACTAGTCGTCAACAAGCCTTGGTGGCAGCGCGGCACCCACCCGCTACTCACTGAGCTACTCAGCCATCGCGCGTAGTGGCCGCCCTCGATCCCGAGACCTGGCGCGTGATGGGCCTGCGTCCTGCCTCTGACCCCGCCCTCCCTACGTTGACAAGAAGGGGAGGGGATGGCGGGGTCAGAGGCAGTCCATGGCCAACGGAGTCAGGAAGGGATCGAGGGCGGACAGAGCGAGGGGTGGGCGGAGACGGAGAAGGAAGCTGGGAGGGAGAAGATCAGGAAGGGGAACAGAGTGGGGAAATCGGAGGGGTCGGGGAGGACGGAGGGCGAGACAGGAGCGAGCTTAGGAGGCGGGACGGCTAGGCATCGAGCGAAGACTTGAGTGGGATCGAAGTAGATCTACGGCGCGAGAACGAGCGGCGAAGCGCCAAAACGCGGGAAGCATTTGCGCGATCTCGGAGTTCGGCGGGTTAACGGGCATGAGAGCGCGATTCGCGAGCGAAGACGCGGAGCGATCCGGTGGGTAGAGCGCGTCGGCCGGGGCCGCGAAGCCTCGACCTGCTTCGCTGGGTCGAGCGGCTCGAGGTCGCGGGCCTGGTGCCCTTGGCCCTCGCGCACCAGCTCTCGCTGCGGACGACCTACTCGCACGTCGAACGACTTCGAGCCGCCGGCCTCCTCGAGCGCCTGTCAGAACGGCAGGGAACGCTCATAGCGATCACTGGGCCCGGAAGGCGGGAGGTGCGCCCAGAAGCGCTCGACCGTCGAGCCGCACGGCGCAGCCTCTCAAGCGGCATCCTGGTCAACCACGCGCTGGCCACGTCGTGGGTCGCCGCTCGACTCACGCAGCTCGGCCTTCCCTGGTGGAGTGACCGGGAGATGCGCAGCCTGCCTGAGTGGCGGATTCCGGTGCTCGAGATGGAGAGCCGCGCGACCCACCGCCCCGACCTCGGCTACTTGCAAGGCGAGAGCCGGGTCGCCGTCGAGGTCGAGCTCACCTCGAAGTCAGCAAGCCGCCTTCGATCGATCCATTACGCCTACGAGAACCAGCTCGCCATGGACGGGCTGCAGAGCGTCGTCTATGTCGTCGACCACCCTGCGGTGCGCCGGAGCATCACGCGAAGCGCTCAAGCGACCGGCCTTGCCGGACAGCAATTCGGTGTCACCGACCTGTCAGCGCTTCAAGCAAGCGTCGGTGAGTGGGCTCGGAGCGAGCAGAGCGTCATGGACGCCTCGTGATGCCTCGAGCTCCGTCGCGACCGTTGCAGACCGTGCCTCGCTACTCACTCACGCGTGCCGAGGCGGCGGCGTCGCTCGGCATGAGCATCAACCACTTCGAGCGCAAGGTCCAACCGGACCTCCGCGTCGTGCTCTCCGGACAGCTCGTCCTCATCCCAGTTGCCGAGCTCGAACGGTGGGTGCAACGGAACGCTCGCCGGATCGTGTCCACGCCGCCCGGCGCCCCACGGCTGCGGGTCACCGGGGATCGGCGATAGGCAGGAGTTGCGCTCCATTGACGGGTGTCACCGCGCTGCTGCCTTCGCCTGCAGGCGGCAGCATTGCGTTCGTCGTCGCGCTAGGCGTCTCCGACGCTGACCAGCAGGTCGCGCCAGTCCACAAGCGCGAGGTCAACCGCAGTCTCAAGACCGTTCAGATCCGCGTCGGCGTACTGCAGGGCCGCAGCCTCGACGCGGTCGGTCTTTCGCACGATGCTCCACGTGTCGAGTTCCGTGCTGATGCGGTCGACGAGCTCGGCGGCTGCCTGGTGTGAGGTCCCAGAAAAATCGCGGCGAAGCCAGTCGTCGATCCGAGAAGTCCTCACGCGACGTTGATGGTAAGCCGGTCGAAGGCATTCACCCCGCTCCGGTCGGCTGCCGCTCTCGCCCGGACGGGGGAGCCGGTCGGCCAGGACCGCAGCTCTTCAGATGGGTCGAGACCCGGTCGGCTTGAAAGGAGAGGATCGGCCGGAGCAGACGAGCCAATGTTCTACGTGGAACATTGGGTTCCGGCTGGCCCGGTGCGAATGGTGAGGCGTGCCTCCGATGCCGCGAGCGAGCGAGTCACCGCCAGAAGTACAGCCAGTTGCTCACGCCCTCGACGAACTCCGACCAGCCTCCGCTCGCTGCGATGACGAGACACAGGCCGCCCATCACGATCAGCCCGCCGCCGAGCGCATAGCTGCCGCCGATGAGCACGTACATGCCGACGCCCCACAACATGAAAGCGAGGACGACGAGTAGCCAGCGCCGAACCGACACTGCGGCGAGCCTACTCGCCGCGGCGGAGCCGCTGTCCGACCGACTCGCCGGCGCTCGCATCAGCCGTCGTTGCCCCTCTCCCCGATCGCAATCAGTAGACGAGCGCCGAGGTCGGCTGCCGGAAGATCGAGAAGGTCTCGATTGCGTTCGTACCAAGCGGCGGATGCGAGGTCGGAGGTCAGGGCTTCGACCGCCCGTTGCTCGACCTGCGGGCCAACGCGTGCCCAGACCGAGGTGCCGCGCCGGACCTGCTCGTGGAGGTAGGCGTGCGGGCGTCGCCAGTAGGCGTGAAAGAACCCGTCGACGCAGTCCCAGGGAATCGGCACGGTCTGCATCTCGGCGTGGATGGCGGCGGCGCGCTCGCTGAGCGAAGGGCGAGCCTTGCTTGTCGCGGCGAGCTCCGGCAGGTAGTCGCGCACGAGCCAGAAGCGCGAGATGAGCGCGTTGTCCCATTGGAAGACGACGACGCGCTGCGCGACGCGCGCCATTTCGCGCAGACCTGCGATCGGGTCGCGCCAGTGATGGTCGGAGAGGATCGCCATCGCGGCGTCGAAGGAGCGATCGGGGAACGGCAGATCCTCGGCCGCCGCGGCGATGCATGGCGCCGCGTCCGGTGGTCGTTGCGCGCGCATGACGGCTGAGGGCTCGACGGCGGTGACGTCGCGGTCGGGTGGCTCGTAGGATCCTGTGCCGGCTCCGACGTTCAGCACGGTTCGCGCGTCTTCGAGCGCCTGGCAGATGCGCTGCGCGATTCGTGGCTCGGTGCGCCGCGCGCCGCTGTAGGTGCGACCGATCTCGTCGTAGAGCGCACCCGGGCGACCGCGGTCGTAGGGCATGACGAAACGGATGCTAAGCCTCGAAGGGCGGCGTCGCTCACGAGGGTGAAGCGCGGACCTCGCGCACTCGCTGAACCGTACCTCTGCTCGGCCACGCCGTTGTGTTCCACGCAGAACATCTGGCACTTGATCACCGACGTTGCGTCCAGCTGCTCATGCGAAGCCCCGCCCAGCCGGCCACCAGCAGAACGGTGAGCGTCAGGGCTGCCCAGCCTGCGGCGTCAGAGCCGGAGCCCTCCCAGATCAGAAGCGCCGCGAGAGCTCCGGACCCTAGGACCAGGAGGATCGCGAGCCTCGAGGCGTCAAGCACACGTGTCGCGATGAACGCGACGCCAAAGAACGCCCCGTTCGCGACGGCTACTTGCAACCAGGTCGGCATGAGGGAGAGGATCGGCCGGGCCGACGAGCGAATGTTCTACGTGGAACACGGAGCCGGCGCGAGCCCGGTGCCGGATGGTGGGCGTGCCGATCTGATGCCGTGAGGGAGAGAGTTCACCGCCAGAAGTACAGCCAATTGCTCACGCCCTCGAGGAAGTCCGACCACCCTCCGCTCGCTGCGATGACGAGACACAGGCCGCCCGTGACGATCAGCGCGCCGCCGAGCACGTAGCTGCCGCCGCGACGAACAGGTACATGCCGACGCCCCACAAGATGAGGGCGACGACGACGAGTAGCCAGCGCCGGACCGACATTGCGGCCGCTCCTACTCGCCGTGGCCAGAGCCGCTATCCGAGCCAGGCTCGCCGGCGCTCGGAATCAGCCCGTCGTTGCCCTTCTCACCGGCGGCGACCGCGCCAGTCCGCGCCGGCCAGATCGCCCACGAGACGATCCCGGCAACTGCGAGCGACAGGGCGATGGCAATCAGCAGACCCACGCTCACAACACTAGGCGCCGAAGCGTGCCGAGCTCGCGCGAGAGGTACGAGCGGCATGCAGAGCTGTAGGTGGTTCCGTCCGGCGCCGATACCATCCTGTGCACCGGAGGCAATGAAGATGACCCACACCGAAACCCCCGCCGGCACCCCGGTCCTCGAGTTCGACGGCGACGAGTACGCCCGTTTCCTCGACGACGAGGTGCGCGCGCGCATGGGCATCTCCGCCGGCGAGTTCACCGAGCAATACCTGGCCGGCGCGCTCGACGACGGCGACCCCGACGTCCCGCTCCTCGCCGGTCTGCTCTGGATCGGGCAGAACGGCCATCGCGCCGCCGCCGCGTAACGTCGCGCAGGCCTTCGCCGACTACCTCAACGGCGTCCTGAACGCCACGGTTAGCGACGCACGGCTGACCCTGGTCGCCGTCCCCGGCCAGCCCGACCACTTCACCATCGCCTGCCTACAGGACAACCGTCCGGCGACGTTCGCGCTGCACGGTAGCCCGTTGCGGCTTCTGCTCAGCCAGACCGTCGAGGTTGTCGAGACCAAGTGCCACACCGTCACCTACGCTTACCGCCTGGCCGCCGGCGAGGCCAAGGACGCATGGCTTGCCCGCTGGGAATACTTCCGCTCACCGCCGCGGCCCAACTACCCCTACCCGCTCGCGCACCTGCACCTCAACGCCTCGCTGCACAACGCCGACGCCGAGCAGCGGCTGGCCAAGCCGGCGCCCCACCTGCATCTGCCGACTTCACGCGTCCCACTCGAACTTGTGCTGTGGCATCTGATCGCCGAGTGGGGGGTGCGGGCCAAGACCGAGGACTGGCTGCAGCGCCTACGCGACTCCCTAACCGGCTTCGAGGAGCGACGGACGGCGCCATAGCGGTGGGGGCAGCGCAGCGCTCGCAGGACTGGTCGCCACGCCGCCTGGGCTCAGCGGCTGCGCGCGACCGGCCGCCGCTGACGAGCGCGTATCGCCGCTCAGGCAGGGTGGCCGATGCGCTCGCCCGAGCGCAATTGCTGGTCGAGGAGCTCGTAGTCGAGCCAGATCGCCACCGATGAGTTCGTCAGCGCCAGGACCGGTTCGCAGTGACCGAGGACCTGGGCAGTCACGCGCCGCTACGTGAGCGCGGACACGCGTACCTCGACGGTTCTGGCGAGGCCGCTCGCTCGCAGTATCCCGATGACAGGCTGGAGCCCAGCCAACGTCCGTCGAAGGGCGACGACGGTCTCCTCGCCCGAAGCCGCCCGGACTACGACTTCGTGGAGAGCCAGGCGACCATGGACGAGAGTTCTTCGCTCCATCAGTTCACCGGACAAGAGCGCCGGCAGGATCGTCGGTGCCCGTGCGTCCCAGGACCACTCGACTGTTGTATTGGGCGATCTCGTCCACAGGACCCGATTCCAGCCGTCCCCCGCTTGCAGGAAGATCTCGCCGTACGAGGTGGCCACGGTAGACGTGACGACTCCGTAGCCGTCTATCTGAGCGACAATCGGATCGCTCCGAATCGCCCTGGATTCTCCAGCTGAGCCGATCCGCTCCAGGAAGCCAATGACCTCTCGAGCCGGGGCATCGAGTTCGTCGACCTTGGGCTTCCACTCGCCTTGGTACTCGATCTCGAGGGTTGGGTTCACTGAACTGGTGCGCTCGCGCGCGCTAGGTACGCGTTCAGCCGATCCGCAGCGTCGTCCTCACCGGGCTGTGGCAGGAGCTTCACGTATCGCGTGACCATCTGCAGGTCCGCGTGGCCCATGTACTCCATGACCTCCTTGACCGTGTAGCCGGCGGCCATCAGCAGCGACGCGTAGGTATGCCGGCACTCGTGCAGCGTGATCCGGTTCAGACCGGCGGCGTCCCAGGCCGCGGTCGCCCGCCGGCCGACCTTGCCGGACATCACCGAGCGCTCGAGCAGCCGGCCCGCCCGTGGGCGGCCCTGGCGCAGCCACGCCTCCTGCAGCACGACCCGCAGCGGTGCGGCGATCGGTGGGCGGCGCCCAGTCCCCGCCTCGCTCTTCGACTTCGCCACGAGCACGCGCGAGGCGATCGCCTCGCCATCGAGGACCTCGGGCCACTCGAGCCGGACGATCTCCGACCGGCGCAGCCCGGCGTACATCGCGATCGCGTACGGGATCCGGTCCTCCGGGTCGAGCGCGGCGAGCAGCTGCGCCGCCTCGTCGGCGAACGCCACCCGCAGCCGCGGGCGCTCGTCGTTGGGCGGGAGCTCGACCAGCCGGAGCGGGTTGCGGGTCACGAACCGCCGTGACGGCGCGAGCGCCCAGGAGTAGATCGCCGACGCCACCGCGACGTGCGAGGCGATCCGCGAGCGTGAGAGTCCCGACGCGGCGAGCTCGTCGACCCACACCTGCCACCGCACCTCATCGATCTCGTCAGCCACCTGGCCGCCGAACTCGGGCACGAGGTGGTTCCAGAACGACCGGCGGTAGCCGTCGAGCGTCGTCTCGGAGTAGGCCTGCGAGCGGCCACGGCGGCGCGAGATGCGGCCCGCCTCCGCGCCGGCCAGCCACTGCGCCCCGATCTCCTCGAACGTCGGGCCGCGCGCCGCCTGCTCCTCGAGAAGATCGACGCCCTTGCTCGTGAGCGACAGCCAGCTCAGGACCTCGCCGCGGTCCTTCGTCACCGGCTTCTGCCACTCCGGAGCACCCGTCGCGGCGTTGCGCCGCCGGCCGCGCCAGGATGGCTTGCACCGGCAGCGAGCGTCAGATCGAGCGAACGCCGGGCACGCCTTCGAGTGCGCGACGTACACGCCCGGCGTCCTCGTAGCGCGCCACTGGGCCATCCCACGGCGAACGGTACACCCCGGGGGGACACAGGGGGGACACAAATGTCAGCAGCGAGGGGGTTCGCTGAGGTTCGCTGGGGCTTGAGTCTCCAACCAAAAAACGCCCGCAACCTGGCTCACAGAGCCAAATCGCGAGCGTTTCGCGAGGTGCCGGAGGAGGGACTCGAACCCCCGACACGCGGATTATGATTCCGCTGCTCTAACCGACTGAGCTACTCCGGCGGGGACGGGGCGCAGGATACCGGCGACCGCGCGGGCGACCCGCCCAAGCCGCCCGGCGACCGCCCAAGCCGCCGGGCACTCGCCGCCGCACTCCTTACGCCGTCGTCGCCGTCTCAGGTGGGCCCTGCTCCGCCGCGGCGGGGTCCATCCACATGACCTCCCAGTGGTGCCCGTCGGGGTCCTGGAACGAGCGGCCGTACATGAAGCCGAGGTCCATCGGCTCCTTGGCGGGGGTGCCGCCGGCGGCCAGGGCGGCTTCGGCGAGCTCGTCGACGCCCTCGCGGCTCTCGGCGGACACGGCGATGATCGCCTCGGTCGCCGCCCGCGGGTCGGCGGTGGGCTTCGTCGTGAAGTCGGCGAAGCGGGGCTCCTCGAGGAGCATGACCCAGGCCTGGTCGTTGAGGATCATGCAGGCGGTGGTGTCGTCGCTGAACTTGGCGTCGAACGCGAAGCCGAGCTCGGCGAAGAACGCCTTCGACGCGGCGACGTCCTTGACGGCGAGGTTGAGGAAGACGAGACGGGACGGCGTGGCCATGGTGCCTCCTGTGGTGGGTGGTCGGATGCTTCAGGACGACAGACCGGCGACCCGGCGGGAACTCATCGCGGCCTGCCACGATTCCCCGAACGATGCTCGCCGCCGTCCGCAGCCGCCCGGGTCTCGTGATCGCGTGCGGTTGCCTGATCGCCCTGGTCACCTACGGCGTGCGGGCGAGCTTCGGGCTGTTCACGGAGCCGATCTCGGTGGCGCGGGGCTGGGAGCGGGAGGTCTTCGCGCTGGCCATCGCGATCCAGAACCTGCTGTGGGGGATCGGTCAACCCCTGGCGGGCGGCCTGGCCGACCGCTTCGGCGCGGCCCGCGTGCTGGCCGGCGGGGCGGTGCTCTACGCGGTGGGCACCGCGCTGATGGCGGAGAGCACCAGCGCGCTGAGCCTCAACCTCACGGGCGGGGTGCTGATCGGGCTCGGGCTCAGCGGCGCCTCGTTCACCATCGTCATCGCGGGGTTCTCGCGGCTGGTCGCGCCGGAACGGCGGTCGTGGGCCATCGGGTTGGCGACGGCGACCGGCTCGCTGGGCCAGTTCGTGTTCGCCCCGCTCGGCCAGGCGTTCGTCGCCGCGTACGGGTGGGCGACCGCGCTTGTCCTCCTCGCCGGCTTCATCGCCGTGGTGCCTGCGCTGGCCGTCGCTCTGAGCGGCGGCGGGGAACGGATCGACGAGGAGGATGATCTCCCGATGCGCGCCGCGCTGCGCCAGGCGTTCGGGCACTCGAGCTACGCGCTGCTGGCCGCGGGCTTCTTCGTCTGCGGCTTCCACGTCGCCTTCATCACCACCCACCTGCCGCCCTACCTGACCGACCTCGGGCTGTCGGCCGGGCTGGCCGCGTGGTCGATCGGCCTGGTCGGGTTGTTCAACATCGTCGGCTCCTACTCGGCGGGGATCCTCGGCACGCGGCACAGCCCGCGGCTGCTGCTGAGCGGCATCTACCTGGCGCGCGCGATCGTCATCGCCCTGTTCCTGCTCGTGCCGGTCGGGCCGGTCACCGTTGTGCTGTTCGCCGCGGCGATGGGAGTGCTCTGGCTCTCGACGGTGCCGCTGACCTCGGCGTTGGTGGCGACCTTCTTCGGCACCCGGTACATGGGGACGCTGTTCGGCTTCGTCTTCCTCTCCCACCAGGTCGGGGCGTTCATCGGCGTCTGGCTGGGCGGGGCGATCGAGGCGGCGACCGGCTCCTATGAGGCGATGTGGTGGGCGAGCGTGGCGCTCGGGCTCGTCGCCGCGGCGCTGCACGTGCCGATCGTCGAGCGGCGGGCGCCGCCGCGCGTGGTCGCCAGCCCGGCGGTGCCCGCATGAGGAGAGATCTCCTCATCGGCGTGCTGCTGGTGGCGGTCGGCGCGGCGGGGGCGGCCTGGCAGATCGAGGGGCCGGCGTCCGCGTCGGCGTCCGGCCGGCCCCTCCTCGTCTGCCCGCTGGGCGCCCACGGCCTCGTGCCACCGTCGCCGCCACTCCCGCGGCTCGCGGCGCCCGAGACCTCGACGGCGCCCGGGAGCGCCGCGCCCCCGGTCAGTCCTCGTCGAGCTCGGGCACCGAGAGCTCGATGAAGTCGGTGTAGTCGGGCAGGGTGGGGTGGCGCCCGCCGACCGACCCGAAGTTGTTGTCGTTGACGAGCGCCAGCCCGTCGTCGCCCACCGGCAGCACGCTCTCCGTAGTCACGTAGGGGAAGCGGAACGGGTTGCCGAGCCCGTAGTCGCCCTCGCGCGCGCCGGCGAGCGAGATGCCCTGCGGATCGGCGATGTCGAGCAGGTCGACGACCTCGCGCTTGCGCAGCACGCCCGCGGCGTCGCGCCGGGAGAAGTCGACCACGAAGACCTTGTCGAACAGCGCCGCGGCGCCCTGGCGGAAGTCACGCTCGATGACGACGTACCGGCGGTCGTCGAGCGCGGTGAGGTCGGCGATGACGTGCTGGTCCTGGCCCGGCGGGGTGGAGGGGAGCGCGGCGTCGGCGCCGTAGACGAGCCGGCGCGCGGTGTACCGGTCGCGGCGCAGGTCGTACTCGTAGATGAAGCGCTTCGTCTTGTCGGCCTCGGTGCTCAGCGCCCGCTCGAGGCCCGGGTACAGGTACCGGCGATCCTTGGAGATGGCCATGCTCTCGAAGCCCGAGCTCGAGGCCAGGTTGACCGGCCCGGGCCCGCCGTACTGATTCTCGGGGGCGCGGACGCCCGGAAGCGGGATCGGCGCCTCGAGCACCTTCCCGGTCGCGTCCGTGTGGAGCAGGAAGGGACCGAACTCGTCCCCGAACCAGAGGTCGCCGCGGCGGTCGATCCGCATCGACTCCGGGTCGAAGTCCCAGCCCGTGAGCAGCCGCTCGGAAGTGGCCCCGCGGTAGATCGGGAAGGGGACCCGCCGGTCGGGATCGCGCAGGCGCACCGAGCGCAGCACCTCGACCGAGCCCGGCTCGTCGCCGCCGCCGTCGAGCCGGTAGTCGACGCGGACGCGGTCGACGCGCAGGATGAAGTCGCAGGAGTTGCCCTTGGCCCCGTAGCCGTTGTCGGGCATGGCCCAGAACGTCCCGCCGCCGGCGCGCAGCAGTGCGGAGTATCCGCCGGCCGGCTGCGGCTCGGGCACGGCACCGACCGCGTCGGGGG
>CALMNS010000275.1 GCA_937871635.1 uncultured Solirubrobacter sp. | reverse complement strand
CCCCGGCCCGGCGCGCCCTGTCGCTCGAGGGGCGCAGCGCCTTCGAGCCGCTAGTTTGGCCGCCCGCCCCATGAGCCGCCCCCCGCATCCACCCTCGGCGAACAAGCTCGCCGACCTCGCCCGCCGCGCGAAGCTGACCTACCAGTACCAGGGCCCGCGCGAGCTGGCCGTCCGCCTGGCCACCTTCCCGCTGCGCCCCACGCCGCTGGGCGCGCGCCTGGGCTACGGCTCGCGCTACGGGACGATGGAGGCCGCCGCGCGGCGCTGGTACCGCAAGCACGGGCGGCCGGTCACCGCGGTGATCCCGACCTACGGCGACCCGGGCCTGGCCCTGCAGGCCGCCCGGTCGGTCAAGCGAACCACCCGCCGCGGGATGTGCCGGGTGATCGTCGTCGACGACGCGACGCCCGACCCCGCCCACGTCGCCCGCCTGCGCGCCGCCCAGGGCGTCGAGGTGATCGTCCTGCAGACCAACTCGGGCTTCGCGGCGGCCGCGAACGCCGGCCTCGCGCGCGCGCCGCGCGACCAGGACGTCGTCGTCCTGAACTCCGACGTGGTGGCCAGGCCGGGCTGGCTCGAGCGCCTGCAGTACCTGGCCTACCGCGAGGAGCGGATCGGCATCGTGGGCCCCAAGCTGCTCTACCCCGACCAGCGCATCCAGTCGGCGGGCTCCTACCGCAACCTGGACGCCCCGGAGTGGTTCGACCACCGCTACCGGTTCCGCGACGCCGCTGATCCCCAGGCCAACATCCGCCTGCCCGTCCTCGGCACCACGGGCGCCTGCATGTACCTGCGCCGCGAGTTCCTCGACGACGTCGGGACCTTCGACGAGGCCTACGGGATGGCCTACGAGGACATGGACCTCTGCCTGCGCGGCTGGGAGGCCGGCTGGGCGACGGTCTACTCGCCGCGCGCGACCCTCCTGCACCTCGAGTCCCAGACCCGGCCGACCGTGCCCGGGCCGCGCGAGCTCGACTCGCAGCGCCGGTTCTGGTCGCGCTGGCGCCCGTGGTTCGACGAGCGCGACGTGCGGACGCCCGACGGGGCCCTGCGGGTCATCTACGTCACCGAGGACACCGGCGTCGGCGGCGGCCACCGCGACATCTTCGAGCACGTCAACCGCCTGCGCGAGCGCGGGCACGACGCCCAGGTCTGGTCGCTCGGCGGCCGCCCCGACTGGTTCGAGCTCGACGCGCCCGTCCGCTCCTTCGACGGCTATAAGGAGCTCGCCGACGCGCTCGAGGGCGAGCGGGCGATCAAGGTCGCCACCTGGTGGAACACCGGCCACCCCGTGTGGCGCGCGGCGGTCCGCCACGGCATCGCCGTCTTCTTCGTCCAGGACGTCGAGACGTCCTACTACCCGCACGACGAGACGATGCGCCACCACGTCCTGGCCTCCTACCGCCAGGAGTTCCGCTACATGACGATCTCGGGGTACAACGCCGAGCGGCTGCGCGAGCTCGGCGTCCCCGACCCGGCCCTGATCCCGCCCGGGATCGACCTCGAGACCTTCCGGCCGCTCGACGGCGTCCCCCGGCGCGAGGACATGCTCCTCGCCCTCGGGCGCTCGAACCCGCTCAAGAACTTCCCGCTCACCGTGGACGCCTGGCAGGCGCTCGGCGCGGACCGCCCGGAGCTCACGCTGTTCGGGATCGAGCCGGAGGTCACGCCCGCCGCCGGTCGCACCCGCTACGTCGAGCGTCCCTCCGACGGCGGGGTCAACCAGCTCTTCAACGAGTGCACCGTCTTCCTGCAGACCTCGACGCACGAGGGCTTCTGCCTCCCGCCGCTCGAGGCCATGGCCACGGGGGCGGCGGTCGTCTGCACCGACGCCCACGGCAACCGCGACTTCTGCGTGGACGGCGAGAACTGCCTCATCCCGGAGGGGGACGTCGCGTCGGTCAGCGGCGCCGTGCGCCGGCTCTTCGAGGACCCGGCCCTGCGGGCGCGCCTCGGGGAGAAGGGACTCAAGACCGCCGCGGAGTACGCCTGGGAGCGGCGCATCGACGAGCTCGAGCGGTTCTACGAGGGGATCGCGGTGCGGCCCCTGCCCTCAATTCAGCCCGGCTGAGCGGCGTGCTGGAGGTCGTCGCCCTGGGCGTCGGGATGGCGGCGTTCGTCGCCCTGTTCGGCGCTCCGGCCGTCCTCGCGCTCACCCCCGGGCGGCTGCGCCCCTGGTGGCCGGCCCTGCTCCCGATCGCGGGCCTGGCCACGGCGGCGACGATCCTCCAGCCGCTGGCGACGATCGTGCCGCTGCGCGATGCGGTGCTCCCGGGTCTCGGGGTCCTCGCCGTGCTGACCGCGATCGCCTGGCGTCGTCGCCGGCCGCTGCCGCGTCCCTCCGGCTGGTGCCTCGTGGCCCTGCTGGCGGCGCTGCTGGCCGCCGGGCTGGCCTACGCGCCGAGCGTCCGCTTCGGCGAGCCGCGGGCCCCGGGGATCCTGAACATCGACGCCATCTACTACCTCTCGCTCGACGAGTGGCTGCAGGACCACCGGATCGGCGAGGCGCCCCCGCCGGTGTCGCAGGACGGCTTCTACGCGCCCGCGCGCGAGGCGTGGGACCGCGAGCTTCGGGTCGGGGTCGACCTCGTCAACGCCGGAGCGGCGTCGCTCGCCGGCCGGACGCCCGCCGACACCCTGCCGGCCCTCATCGCCCTGCTGGTCGGGTTGGGGGGGCTGTCGGCCGCGCTCTTCGCCCGGGCGCTGCGCGCCCCGTCCTGGGCCGCCGCCCTGGTCGCGGTGCTCGTCGCCCTGCGACCCGAGGCGGTGCGGCTCGGCCTCGACTCCTTCGTGGCGCAGTGCGCCGGGCTCGCCCTGGCCCCCGCCGCGCTCGGCGCGGTCGGTCTGGCCCTGGCCGGGCGGTCGGGGCGCGAGATCGGGTTGGCGGCCCTCCTCTGCTCCGGGTTGATCGCCTTCTACACGGAGTACGTGCCGTTCCTGGTGCTGGCCGGGGTGCTCCTGCTCGGCGTGCTCCTGGTCCGACCGGTGGCGGAGGCGGGCACCGCCCGGCGGATCGACGTGGCCGGGACGGCCGTCCTGCTGGCGGTCGGGGTCTTCCTGCTCAACCCGCTCGCCGCGATCCGCGGCGTCGTGTCGCTCACCTCGCTCAACGACCTGGGCGGGGTCGCGATCGTCCCGTTCTACGGGCTCGCGAAGGACCTCGCGTTCGTGATGGGCCCGTTCAGCGTCGTCCGCGACGTCGGTTCGGCACAGCTCGCGGTCGCCGCCGTGGCGATCGTCCTCGCGGGAGCGGGGGTGGCGCTGGCGCGCCGCGGCCAGCGCGGGCTCATCGCCGCCGCGTGCGCGGCCGCCCTGGGCTTCGCCCTCCACCAGGCCTACCTCGACCCGTACTCCTACGGGCTCGCGAAGGTGCTCTCCCTGGCTGCGCCGTTCGCCCTCACCGCGCTCGCCCTCGTGGTGGTGAACGCCCGCTCGGCGACCCTCCGCGGAGGGCCCGCGGTGGTGATCGTCGGCCTGCTCGCGCTCAACGGCTTCGGCGCGATCCGGATCGCGCAGCGGTCGTTGACCATGGTCAACGGGGCGCAGGGCGGCGATCTCGCCCTCGCCGAGACCCGGCTTCCGGCCGGTTCGGGCGCACGGGGCGTCGCGCTCGAGGGCACCGACCACGTCGACTCGCCCGACGCGCGCCAGCACTTCGGCGTCTACTACCTGCGCTTCGGGGCCCGCACGCCCGTCTCCTACGCCCGTGGCCCGGGGTCCTACTTCACCCTGCAGCTCGAGGACGGACCGCGGTCGATCGACCGCACCTTCCGCCCGGACTACGCGGCGGTCGTCTCGCTCGGACCCAGCCTCTCCCACGAGTCCCCCGCGAGCGTCGTGCGGCGCACGTACTTCGTGTATCCGCGTGCCCCCGTCGACGCCCTCGTCGTGGGGCAGGGCTGGGGGCCGCTCGCGGTCTCCCCCGAGG
>CALMNS010000274.1:8836-10976 GCA_937871635.1 uncultured Solirubrobacter sp. | reverse complement strand
ACCCTGCGCCGTCGCCAGCTCGAGCGGGGGCTCGTCGCCGTGCGCGTCGCCAAATTGCTCGTCTTCGGCGGCGTCGACCTCGTCAGCCTCGGCGAGAATCTCGCGGGCGATCTGCTCGTAGTCGCGCGTGGCCTTTGGCGCGGCGTTCGCCGCCACCTTTGTCCCGTCGACCGCGATGACGCCGACGCGGACCAGACCGGCCTGACCGCAGAGCGCGAGCACCTCGCCGAACAGGTCCGCGAGCGCTGTTTCGTGGCGCTGGCGGAACCGCGCGATCGTCGCGTGATCGGGCGCCTGGTTGGCGCAGATCACGCGCGTGGCGACGTCCTCGACGCACCGGCGCTCAACGCGCCGCGAAGAGCGCTCGCCGATCGCATAGCCGTAGAGCAACAGCGCGACCATCATCGCCGGATCGTGCGCCGCCCGACCGTGCCCGTCGTCCCGGTAGGCGCCGTAGAACGCCGACAGATCGAGCTGCGCGACGGCGTCGATCACAAACCACGCCAGGTGCCCCTCGGGCAGCCAGTCGCGCAGGCTCGGCGGCAACAACAGCTCCTGATCGCGGTCGCACGCGATGAAGTTCTGCGCCATAACGGAAGCCTCTTGATCGGCGCGGACGGACTTCCTGCCGCTTGGCGTGAGCACGCACCCAATGACACCGTCGCCGGGTAGTCAACTGCCGTGAACCGCAACCACCACGGGCCGCTGAGCGAGGTCACACGCGAGCAGATCGAGAGGGGCGCCGCCGCTCTCTTGCCCTTCGTTAGAGAGTGGAAGCTCCCGCTGAACCCCGAAGACCTCGGCGAGCTCGCCTATGCCGTGCTCACCCATGGGCAGCGGACCGGACCAATCGATGCCCCCGACGAGTGGACCCGAATCGATGAAGCCGTCCGCAGACAGATCGAGGAGGTCCGCCGCTCGCGACGCGACCTCTACAAGGATTGAGCCACGCGGCCGCGCGTCCACGCGATCCCCTTGCCCCTCGGAGACTTTGTGCGACAGCCTCCGTCCAAAGCGGAAGCGCACTACCGGCGTAGCGCCGGCGATCTCAACGACTGGTCCGAAAGGGTCGCAAGGACGCTCGAGGATCGTGCTCGAGGCACGATGTCGAAGCGACCTGATTCCCCGCGGCCCGGACCCCGGGCCGGACACGTCTTACGCGAGCATCGATGCCGACCGGAGACTAGGCCGCGCCCCCGCGGTGTCAGCCGACGGCAGCGCGAATTCAGTGACCTGCTCGACGGTGAGCCAGCGCTCGTAGGGGTCGGGTCGCGGGTCCGGCAGGCCGGGATTCCCCCAGGCCAGCATGCGTTCGAGCTGTCCGTCAACATCCTCGAACCCGGTCACAGTTGTTCGGGTAGCTCGAGCGCGGCGACGGCGTCAACCAGGTCGACGTCCTGCGCGGACAGGAGCAGATAGTGGGCGGTCCCACCGAGCAGGAAACCGGCGAGGTCGTCGCCGACGACGGCCATGCACGCCGGCTCGAAGACCTCGCCGATCTGCACCACCACCGGACGAGCGTCTCCGTCGGAGGGCAGCCAGAGCGCGAAGTGGCTTCCGGTGCCGTCGTCGATGATTACAACGGCCTCGTCGGGTACCGCCCAGTCCCACGCCCGCAGCGTCGACGCCGCGGTCGCGACCGTCAGTGCCTCGTCGTCCTCCTCCGGCTCGGGCAGGAGCGGCAGCAGCTCAAGATCACCTCCGAGGAGCGAGCCGGCCCCGTGCCGGTAGAGCTCGCGCAGCGCCGGCGGCGACGAGCGTGCGAGCCGGCGTTCCGCCGCGTCGAAGTCCTCGGGTCAGGCGGTTCGTCTCGCTTGTCCAGCATCCGGACCGCTGCCACGCCAGGAGGACACCTTCGAGCAGCGTCACCCCGAGTCGACGGAGCAGACGAGCCGGTCATACCGGCCGCGGGTGAGGTCGGCGGCCGGGGCGAGGATGGTGAACGCGCCGCCGTCGTGAATGTGGAGGCCGATGCGCTCGTCCATGTGCAACGCGAGCAGGACGCGCCAGGCGTTCCGGGTGGCGAGCGCGGGGTCCGTGGTGACTGGCATTCCCCAGTCACCGCCGTAAATCGCCTCGCCGGCCTCCAGGACGTCGTCTTGAATCGAGGCGGGCTCACCGAGGACGTGATGGAACTCCC